>CAXTNB010000345.1:0-3337 GCA_964245385.1 uncultured Acetobacteraceae bacterium
GTCAGCAGACCGCGCAGGCGGGCCGGCAGCCTCTGCCACGGGGTCGCGAAGGGTGCCGCGAGCTGTGCCGCGAGGCGCGTCGAGGCCGGCTTGCAGCCGTCGCCGCAGCGGCTGTCGAGCGAGCAGCACAGCGAGCAGATCGCGCCGCCATAGGCCGGGCAGAACGCCATGTCCTCGTGCTCGAAGCCGTGCTCGCAGATGCTGCAGGTGATGACGCCGCGCCTCGACCAGCTGGCGCGCGGCTTGCGCGCGAGATAGCTGCGGCCGCCGGTCCGCCAGGCGATCGTCGGCGCCGCCGCGAAGGCGACGCCTAACGCCAGGAACGGCCCGAACGCGGACAGCGCGGCACCCAGCAGGCCGGCGTAGCCGGCGACCCCCGCCGACGCACCCAGCGACATGGCCCCGACGCCCACCGGGTTGATGTCGGGCAGGTGCGCGCGCTTGAACTCGATGCCGGGCGGGCTCCAGCCGACGCGCTTGTTGATCACCAGGTCGGCGACCAGCGCGCCCATCCAGGCCGCGGCCAGGTCGCCGTACAGCACCAGCCCGCGCTGGATGGTGTCGAGGATGCCGGCCTCCATCAGCGCCAGCGCGATGGCGACGTTGAACAGCACGTAGAAGATCCGGCCGGGATGGCTGTGGGTCAGGCGCGAGAAGAAGTTCGACCAGGCGAGCGAGCCGGCATAGGCGTTGGTGACGTTGATCTTGAGCTGCGACAGCACCACCAGCAGCACCGTCGCGGCCAGCGCCGGCAGCGGCGGCAGGATCGTCTCGTAGGCGAGCCGGTACATCTGCGACGGCTGCACCGCGTCGTACGCCGACAGCGCGGCGCGCAGGGCGACCCAGGCCAGCAGCGAGCCGGCGAGCAGCTTGAAGGCGTCGAGCAGCACCCAGCCCGGACCGCCGAGCAGCACGGCACCCCACCAGGCGGCGTCGCGCGCCCGGCGCGGCGGCGGCATGAAGCGGATGAAGTCCACCTGCTCGGCGGTCTGGCTGATCAGCACGAACAGGATCGAGGCGGCGGCGCCGACCGCGCGCGCATCGAGCCCGGCCGCCTCATCGCCACGGAAATGCGACCAGCCGACCAGCCAGTCGCGATGCAGGATCAGCATGCCGGCCAGCGGCACCAGGTTGAGCAGCAGCCAGATCGGCTGCGTCACCAGCTGCAGCCGGCCGATGAAGGTGACGCCGTGGGTGACCAGCGGCACCACCAGGACCGCGCACAGGATGTAGGCGAGCCAGAGCGGCACCATCAGGAACCGGTCCAGCATGCTGGCCAGGATCGCCGCCTCGATGCCGAAGAACAGGAAGGTGAAGGTGGCGTAGATCAGCGAGGTGATCGTCGAGCCGATATAGCCGAAGCCGGCGCCGCGGGTGAGCAGGTCGATGTCGACGCCGTGGCGCGCCGCGGCGGCGCAGACCGGCAGGCTGACCAGGAAGATCAGCACCGACACCGCCGCGATCGCCACGCAGGTGTTGGCGAAGCCGAACGACAGCGTCAGCGTGCCGCCGATCGCCTCCAGGGCCAGGAACGAGATCGAGCCGAGTGCGGTGTTGGCGACGCGCGCGCGCGACCAGACGCGCGCGCTCTTGGCGGTGAAGCGCAGCGCGTAGTCTTCCAGCGTCTGGTTCGCGACCCAGCGGTTGTAGTCGCGACGCATGCGCACGATACGCAGCCGCGTGGTGTTGGCGGGCCCTCTCATCGACGTCCTCGCAGCGGCGGAACAGGCGGAGCCCAACCGGCGAGGCGCCCCACCGCGCTTCGAGCCGGTGCAAATATCGCGCCGTCGAGGCTACGCAATAACGCGTATAGGGCGCGCCTGCCCGACGCGCGCACGCTGCCGCGATGCAATCCCGTCGCAGGAGCCCGGCATGACGTCGCACAGCACAGCTCTCGGCAGGCGCGCGCTCGCGCGCATGAGCCTCGGCCTCGCCGCCACCGCATCGGTGGGGCGCCTGGCCCGCGCGGCACCGTCGGGCGCTCCGATCAAGATCGGCATCCTGCATTCGCTGTCGGGCACGATGGCGATCAGCGAGACCACGCTCAAGGACGTCATGCTGATGCTGATCGCGCAGCAGAACGCCAAGGGCGGCCTGCTCGGCCGGCCGCTGCAGGCGGTGGTGGTCGACCCGGCGTCGAACTGGCCGCTGTTCGCGGAGAAGGCGCGCCAGCTGCTCTCGGTCGACCAGGCGGCGGCGGTGTTCGGCTGCTGGACCAGCGTGTCGCGCAAGTCGGTGCTGCCGGTGTTCGAGGAGCTGAACGGCATCCTGTACTATCCGGTGCAGTACGAGGGCCAGGAGTGCAGCCGCAACGTGTTCTACACCGGGGCGGCGCCGAACCAGCAGGCGATCCCGGCGGTCGACTACCTCGCCTCGGAGGAGAAGGTGCAGCGCTGGGTGCTGGCCGGCACCGACTACGTCTACCCGCGCACCACCAACCAGATCCTGCAGTCGTACCTGAAGGGCAAGGGCGTCGCGGAGGCCGACATCCTGGTCAACTACACGCCGTTCGGCCAGTCCGACTGGCAGAACATCGTCTCGCAGATCAAGGCGTTCGGCTCGGCCGGCAGGAAGACCGCGGTGGTCTCCACCATCAACGGCGACGCCAACGTCCCGTTCTACAAGGAGCTCGGCAACCAGGGCATCCAGGCGACCGACATCCCGGTGATGGCGTTCAGCGTCGGCGAGGAGGAGCTCGCCGGCATGGACACCAAGCCGCTGGTCGGCCAGCTCGCCGCCTGGAACTACTTCGAGAGCGTCGACACGCCCGCCAACCACGCCTTCATCGACGCCTGGCACAAGTTCACCAACAAGCCGAACCGAACCACCAACGACCCGATGGAGGCGCACTATATCGGCTTCAACATGTGGGTGCAGGCGGTCGAGAAGGCGAAGACCACCGACCACGACGCGGTCATCGAGGCCATGGTCGGCATCCGCCAGCCCAACCTGACCGGCGGCGTCGCCACCATGCTGCCCAACCACCACCTGACCAAGCCGGTGCTGATCGGCGAGATCCAGGATGACGGCCAGTTCAACGTCGTCTGGCAGACCCCGGGGCTCGTGCCCGGCAAGGCCTGGTCGCCGTACGTCGCCGAGACGCGGAACCTGATCGGCGACTGGCGCAAGCCGATCTCCTGCGGCAACTACAACGTCGTCAGCAAGAGCTGCGTCGGCAAGCAGCATGTCTAGCGGCGCCTGCCGCGTCCTTCTGCTGGCGCTGCTGCTGGTGGCGGCGTCGCTCGGCCTCGCCCGGGCCCAGGGCGCGGGCGCGGGCGCGGGCGCGGGCGAGGCCGAGGGCGGGTTCGCCGCCCTCGCCTCGGGCGCCTCCGCGCGC
>CAXTNB010000346.1:0-1223 GCA_964245385.1 uncultured Acetobacteraceae bacterium
GGCCGACGTGGCCCGGCGCATCGCCCACGAGATCAAGAATCCGCTGACCCCGATCCAGCTCTCGGCCGAGCGGCTGAAGCGCCGCTTCACCCGGGAGATCACCTCGGATCCGGAGACCTTCGCCCAGTGTGCCGACACCATCGTGCGCCACGTGGAGGACATCGGCCGGATGGTGGACGAGTTCTCCGCCTTCGCGCGCATGCCGCAGCCCGTGATCAAGCCCGACGACCTGGGCCGCGTGGCGCGCGAGAGCCTGGTGCTGCAGCGCAGCGCCCGGCCGCAGATCGAGTGGGTCACCGACATCCCGGAGCGCGGCCCGCTGGCGCCCTGCGACCGGCGGCTGATCGGGCAGGCGCTGACCAACCTGCTGCAGAACGCCGCCGACGGGATCGGCATGCGTCCCGTCGAGCCGGGAGAGGCGACGGGGGAGCATCCGGGCGGCGGCTCCGGCCTGATCAGCGCCCTGCGCGGAACCATCTGGATCTGCTTGCGCTCGGATCAGCGCGAGATCTCGATCTCGGTCGCGGATGACGGCGTCGGCCTGCCCCAGGTCGATCGCCAGCGGCTGACGGAGCCGTACGTGACGCACAAGCCGAAAGGCACCGGGCTGGGGCTTGCCATCGTCAAGAAGATCATGGAGGACCACGGTGGATCGATCGCGCTCGACGATCGTACCGACGGCAGAGGAGCGATCGCGACATTGAGCCTGCCTGCACCGATCTCCGATGGCGGCCTGCATGGCGCATGAGATCCTGATCGTCGACGACGAGCCCGACATTCGCCTCCTGGTGGAAGGGCTGCTGCGCGACGAGGGCTACGAGACCCGGCTCGCCGCCGACTCCGACGCCGCCATCGCCGCGTTCCGGGCGCGACGGCCGTCGCTGGTAATCCTCGACGTCTGGCTGCAGGGATCTCGCCTGGACGGGCTCGGCATCCTCAAGGCGATCCAGGGCGAGGAGCCGGTGGTGCCGACGGTGATGATCTCCGGTCACGGCACCATCGAGACCGCCGTGGCGGCGCTGCAGCAGGGCGCCTACGACTTCATCGAGAAGCCGTTCCAGGCGGACCGGCTGCTGCTGGTGGTGCGACGGGCGCTGGAGGTCTCGAGGCTGGCGCGGGAGAACGCCGAGCTGCGGCTGCGCGCCGGTCCGGAGACGCAGCTGCGCGGCGAGCGCCATTGCCCCCGCGCCCGGCACCTGCATCCTGAAGCTCCTGCTGGAGTG
>CAXTNB010000346.1:1233-3329 GCA_964245385.1 uncultured Acetobacteraceae bacterium
GATGCAGGCGGTGCGCACCCAGATCGAGCGCGTGGCGCCCACCGGCTCGCGGGTGCTGATCTCGGGCGCCGCCGGCGCCGGCAAGGAGGTGGCGGCACGCATGATCCACGCCCGCTCGCGCCGCTCGGAAGGGCCGTTCATCGCCCTGAACTGCGCGACCCTGGCACCGGCGCGCTTCGAGGAGGAGCTGTTCGGCCTGGAAGGATCGGCGGACGGGCAGGGGCCGCAGCGGCGGACCGGGGTCCTGGAGCGCGCCCACGGCGGCACCCTGCTGCTCGACGAGGTCGCCGACATGCCGGTGGAGACACAGGGCAAGATCGTGCGCGCGCTGCAGGACCAGACCTTCGAGCGGGTCGGCGGCGCCATGCGGGTCAAGGTGGACGTGCGCGTGCTGGCGACCACCAACCGCGACCTGCAGGCGGAGATCGCCGCCGGCCGGTTCCGCGAGGATCTCTATTACCGCCTGGCGGTGGTGCCGCTGCGCGTGCCGAGCCTGCGCGAGCGTCGCGACGACATCCCGGAGCTCGCGCGCATGTTCCTCGCCCGTTCGGCGGAGAATGCCGGGCTGCCGAAGCGCGAGCTGTCGGCGGACGCGATGGCGGCGCTGCAGAGCTATGACTGGCCGGGCAACGCGCGGGAGCTGCGCAACACCATGGACTGGCTGCTGATCATGGTGCCGGGCAACAGCGCCGAGCCGATCCGCGCGGAGATGCTGCCGCCGTCGATCGGGCAGGGCGCGCCGATCCTGCTGAAGTTCGACCCGGCCGCCGACGTGATGGGGCTGCCGCTTCGCGAGGCTCGCGACCTGTTCGAGACGCAGTATCTGCAGGCGCAGCTGCTCCGCTTCGGCGGCAATATCAGCCGGACCGCCGGCTTCGTCGGCATGGAGCGCAGCGCATTGCATCGCAAGCTCAAGCAGCTCGGCGTCAACTCGGAAGATCGCGGCGGCTAGCTGAACAGCAAGAACAGGAACTTGCGCCGGATACCTCGGAGCTTGGCTGCTCGCGGGCCGGTCGCATGATCCGGCAGCGCCTGCTTTTGCCCCGGCCCGGCGCGGCTGCTACTCTGACAGGCTCATGGCGGCTGCCGAACCTGCCGCTCCGCAACCGCGCTCAACAACCAGAAGATAAAGGTCTGTTCGTGGCAAAAGACCCGTCTCAGAACGTTCAGGACGTGTTCCTGAACCATGTTCGCCGTTCCAAGACGCCGGTGACCATCTTCCTGGTCAACGGCGTCAAGCTGCAGGGCATCATCACTTGGTTCGATAACTTCTCGGTGCTGCTGCGTCGCGATGGCCACACCCAGCTCGTCTACAAGCACGCCATCAGCACGGTGATGCCCTCGGCGCCGATCGCCCTGTTCGACCAGAGCAAGGTCGAGGCGGCGGCCAACCCGGCCGCGAGTGCCGCGGTCAAGGAGGTGGCGTCGGCAGGTGGCTCCTTCTGAGACCAGCGCCCGGCCGACGCTCGCCGCGGTGATCCTGCCGTGGGAGCGGCCGGACCGGCACGACGACGCCCGTGCCGCGGAGGCGCGGCTCGAGGAGGCGGTCGGGCTGGCGGCCGCGATCGGCCTGGTGGTGGTGCGACGCGTGATCCTGCCGTTGCGCGGCCGTCGTCCCGCGACCCTGCTCGGCAGCGGCCAGGTCGACGCGCTGCACGACGCGCTGCGCGAGGGCGAGGTGAGCGTCGCGATCATCGACTCCCGACTGAGCCCGGTGCAGCAGCGCAACCTGGAGCGGGCGCTGGACTGCAAGGTGATCGACCGCACCGGGCTGATCCTCGACATCTTCGGCGAGCGCGCGGCCACCCGCGAGGGCAGCCTGCAGGTCGAGCTCGCGCACCTGCAGTACCAGCGCAGCCGCCTGGTGCGGTCCTGGACCCATCTCGAGCGGCAGCGCGGCGGCTTCGGCTTCCTGGGCGGACCGGGCGAGACCCAGATCGAGGCGGATCGCCGCCTGATCGGGGAGCGCATCGTGCGCCTCAAGCGCGACCTGGAGCAGGTGCGGCGCACCCGCGGCCTGCACCGGCGGGCGCGCGGACGGGTGCCGTTCCCCGTGATCGCCCTGGTCGGCTACACCAACGCCGGCAAGTCGACGC
>CAXTNB010000347.1:0-3300 GCA_964245385.1 uncultured Acetobacteraceae bacterium
CGGCCGCGCCCTGTTCGGCGAGGGAAGGAGACGCACCATGACCGACGATCCCCGACAGATGTATCCGGCACCGCCGTTCGCCAAGCAGAAGATCGAGCCGCCCGGCAGCGGCACGGAGATGAAACCGCGACCCGATCACGGCGAGGACAGCTATCGCGGCTCCGGCAAGCTCGAGGGCAAGGTGGCGCTGATCACCGGCGGCGATTCCGGCATCGGCCGCGCGGTCGCGATCGCCTTCGCGCGCGAGGGTGCGGACGTCGCCATCTCCTACCTCGACGAGAGTGCGGACGCCCGCGACACCATCGGCTGGATCGAGAAGGCCGGGCGCAGGGCGCTCGACCTGCCCGGCGACATCAGCGACCGCAGCTTCTGCCGGTCGCTGCCGAGGACGGTAGTCGAGCGGCTGGGCCGGCTCGACATCCTGGTCAACAACGCGGCCTTCCAGCGCACGCACGCCCGCTTCGAGGAGATCGACCCCGACGAGTGGGAGCAGACCTTCGCGACCAACGTGCACGCGATGTTCAACCTGACCCAGGCGGCGGCGGCGCTGATGCGGCCGGGGGCGGCGATCATCAACACCACCTCGGTCAACGCCGACATGCCGATCCCGTCCATGCTCGCCTACAACGCGACCAAGGGCGCGATCTCGAACTTCACCGGCGGCCTGGGACAGGTGCTGGCCAAGCAGGGGATACGCGTCAACGCGGTGGCGCCGGGGCCGATCTGGACCCCGCTGATCCCCGCCACGATGGACGTGGAGGATATCGAGAGCTTCGGCAGCAAGACGCCGCTGGGGCGTCCGGGACAGCCGGCCGAACTCGCGGCCGCCTACGTGCTGCTCGCCTCGGGCGGCTCGAGCTACATGAGCGGCGCGATCATTCCGGTCACCGGCGGCATGCCGATCCTGTAGCCTAGTCTCATCCGGCGCGCCCAACCGTCACGTAACGGCGAGCCGAACCGCCGGTGCGAGGCCCCTCGACCCAAAAGGCGGAGCCTTAAATCCGATAGCTCATGGATCGGGGTCTGGGGCCCTCGGCCCCAGTGGGTCAAGGGCAAAGCCCTTGCCTGCTCTGTCTTGGTACCCGATCGCGAGCCCGCGCCGGCGGCCCTCAGCGGCCGAGGGATGCGGGCCCGAAGGCATGCGGCAGCAGGGCCAACAGGGTGCTGCGCAGCAGCGGCGTGCCGTGCTCGTCGACCATGACGATCACCGCCTCGGGGCGCGCGAACTCGCGGATCTTCTGCCTGCAGCCGCCGCAGGGCGTGCAGGGTCCGGGACCGCCCGCGGCGACGACCAGCTCGGTGATCTCGCGGCCGCCCGACAGCACCATCGCGGAGATCGCGCCGGCTTCCGCGCACACCCCCTGCGGATAGGCGGCGTTCTCGACGTTGCAGCCCGTGTGCAGGCTGCCGTCGGCGCAGCGCAGCGCCGCGCCGACCTGAAAGTTCGAATAGGGTGCGTAGGCCTGCCGGCGCGCCGCGAGTGCCGCGTCGATGAGCGGGTCGGTCATGGCAGCAGCTCCACCGAAGGGATGAAGCGCAGGCTAGCCAGCCGGGCGACGCTTGGACAGGCTTCGCCGGCCTCGATATCCTGCGCCCGATGTCGTCCATCCTCCCGCACGCCGCGCGCGACGCCGATCCGGACACGGCGGAGCTGCTGGCGCGGCGGCCGCAGCTGTCGATGCGGGTACCCGGCGGACTGACGCTGGAGGAGGTGCCGCTGCAGGCGATCGCGGACGCGCTCGGAACGCCGGTCTGGGTGACCGCCGCCGGCACGTTGCGCGCGCGCTACCGCCGTCTGCGCGCCGCCCTCGACGAGGCCGGGCTGCAGGCCTCGGTGCACTACGCGGTCAAGGCGAACGACCATCTGGCGGTGCTGCGGGTGCTGTCGGCGGAGGGCGCCGGCGCGGACGTGGTCAGCGGCGGCGAGCTGCTGCGCGCGCGCGCCGCCGGGATCGATCCGCGGCGCATCGTGTTCTCCGGCGTCGGCAAGTCCGAGGCCGAGCTGCGCTTGGCGCTGGACGAGGAGATCGGCCAGATCAACGTCGAGAGCGCCGAGGAGATCGAGATGCTCTCGGCGCTGGCGCACGGCATGGACCGACGCGTGCGCATCGCGCTGCGGGTCAATCCGGACATCGATGCCGGCAGCCACGCCAAGATCAGCACCGGCCGCGCCGGCGACAAGTTCGGCATCCCGCACCGCGACGTCGCGTCGCTCTACGTGCGCGCGTCGCGCCTGCCCGGCCTGCTGCCGGTCGGGCTCGCGGTGCATATCGGCAGCCAGGTCGACGGGGTCGCGCCGTTCCGCGCCGCCTATGCCTGCCTCGCCGGGCTGGTGCGCGGCCTGCGCGAGCAGGGCCAGCCGGTGTCGCTGGTGGATTGCGGCGGCGGCCTCGGGGTCAGCTACCGCAACGAGAGCGAGGGCTCGCCGCGCGCCCTGGCGGGAGCGATCCGCACCACCCTGGGCGGCCTCGACCTCGACCTCGTGGTGGAGCCGGGGCGCTGGCTGGCCGCACCCGCCGGGGTGCTGCTCGGCTCGGTGCTGCTGGTCAAGCGCGCGGCGGACGGCGAGCCGCCCTTCATCGTGCTGGACTGCGCCATGAACGACCTGCTGCGGCCCAGCCTCTACGATGCCTGGCACGGACTGGTGCCGCTCTCGGCGGGCGTCGCGGTCGCGCCGGCGGCGCGCGCGCACGTCGTGGGCCCGGTGTGCGAGAGCGGCGACACGCTGGCGCGAGACCGGCTGCTGCCGACGCTGCGGGCCGGCGACCGGGTGGCGATCCTCGACACCGGCGCCTACGGCGCGGTGATGAGCTCGACCTACAACGCGCGTCCGCTGGCGGCGGCGGCGCTGGTCGACGGCGCCCGCTGGACCACCGTCCGGCCGCGTCAGCAGACCGCGGCGCTGTGGCGCGACGAGATCGTGCCGGACTGGATCGGCGACGATCGGGATCGGCGACAGGCTGGATCGGACGATGACGGGATCAGATGAGCGTGGATGAGATCACCCCGGCAGACCCGGCGACGCGCTCCGGCGGCCACGGCCTGACGCGCGCGCGGTCGCGCGCGGCGCGGGTGCTTCGTCTCGAGGCGGGCTGGCCGACGCTGCTGCCGGCCCTGGCCGCCCTCGTCGGGTTCGCGATCCTGGCGCTGCTGGCGCTGCCGCAGAGGCTGCCGGCCTGGCTGCAGGGGGCGCTGGTGCTGCTGCTGGCAGGGTTCGCCGCCGAGCGGCTCTGGCGCGGCCTGCGTCGCGGCGCGCCGGTCTCGGCGGCCGCGGTCGATCGTCGCATCGAACGTCGGTCC
>CAXTNB010000348.1:0-3296 GCA_964245385.1 uncultured Acetobacteraceae bacterium
GATCAGCACCGACGGCTCGTGATCACGCTCTGCGTCTACCGTCCGGTCCGCCACCTTCTCCACCGGAGGCCGATGGCCGCGCCTGGCGCTGGATGCCGGCGACCGCATCTTCGCCTACCCGCTGCGGCGTTTCGTTCAGGCCGACGCGAACGCCCGCATCGAGGCGCTGCTCCGCGAGCGCATCACGGGCCTGCCGGACGGCGTCGCCCGCTGGGCCGACATCGAGCGACTGCACCTCGACGCGATTCGCCTGCACGGGCGGCGGCACTGCTCAGCGCGATCCGCAGCGAGGCGACCTCCGCGGGGCCGGCATCCTATCTCGGCGGCACCCTCTGCTCGGTCGGGATCTCCGGCATGGTGTTCGGCCTGATCGGCACGCTGGCCGTCATCACCTGGTGGCTCGGCCCGCGGCTGCCGGCGGGCTTGCGGCTGCCTCCACGGGTCTGGGTGTCGCTGCTCGGGCTGAACCTCTTCATCACCCGCGTCGAGCGCGACGCTGTGGCTTCCGAACAGCCGTCCTGCCGGCGGCAGTGCGGGGGTCGATGGCTTCCGGCTGGACGCTGGCCGTTGCTACGGCTCGACCATCTCCGGGCCCATCTACATGCTTCCGACCACGCACCCGCCGGGTGTCAGATGCTCCGCCCGCGCGTCAGGCCCGACTGGATGATGACCGCGAGCAGCAGGAAGGTGCCGCTGGCGAGGCCCTGATAGGCGGCGCTCAGCGTGCCGATCTGGTTGATGACGTTGTTGATGATGCCCAGCAGCAGCACCCCGGCGAGGGCGCCCATCATGGTGCCGACGCCGCCGGTGAGCAGGACGCCGCCGATCACCGCCGCCGCGATCGACTGCAGCTCGTAGCCGTTGCCGGCGGCGGACAGGCCGCTGCTCAGGTGTACCGCCAGCAGCGCGCCGGCGAGCCCGGACAGGGCGCCGCTGCAGCAGTAGGTCATGATCTTCACCCGCTCCACCCGTATGCCGAGCATGCGCGCCGCCTCCTCGTTGCCGCCGATCGCGAACACGGCGGCGCCGAAGGCGGTGCGGTTGAGCACCAGGGCCGCGATCGCGAAGGCGGCCAGCAGGATCAGGATGAGCGCGTTGACGCCGAGGATCTGTCCGTTGGCGATGCGGCCGAAGAAGCCGGGATGGCTGATGACCATGCTCTCGCCGGCCAGCGCCACCGCGACGCCCTTGAGCGCCAGCAGCGCCGACAGGGTGACGATGAAGGGCGCCATGCGGACCCGGGCGATGAGCAGGCCGTCCAGCAGCCCGACCAGCAGTCCGACGAGGGTCGGCAGCAGCAGCGCCGCGGCCCAGCCGTACGGCGCGCCGTAGGCCGCGAGCACGGTGCCGACGCTGACCATCGATCCGACGGCGAGGTCGAAGCCTCCCATGATGATGACGAAGGTCTGCCCGATGGTGACCAGGCCCAGGAAGGTGGCGGCGGTGACGATGTCCTGCAGGTTGCCGGCGTGCAGGAAGTCGGGGAACGCCAGCCCGGCGAGCAGCACCACGACCGCCAGCACGACGATCGCCCCGCGCGCCTGGATCAGCGCGATCAGCTGGGAGCCGCGCGAGCGGCGGGGGACGGCGCGCAGGACCACGTCCGACATCGGCTCAGCCTCCCGCGCGCTGCAGGTAGAGGGCGCCGATGATGAACCCTGCCTTGAGGATCTGGGCGTAGGTCGAGTTCACGTTGTTCATGATGAAGCTCGCATCCAGCACCTCCAGCAGCAGCACGCCGACCACGGTTCCGACGGTCGAGACGCGGCCGCCGGAGAGCGGCGTGCCGCCGATCACCGAGGCGGCGATGGCGTCGAGCTCGAACTGCACCCCGATATAGTTCGGGTCGGCGGCGCCGAGCCGGGCGGTCGCGAACAGGCCGGCGAGCCCGGCGAGCAGCCCGCTGAGGCCGTAGACGAACACCAGCGTGGCGCGCACCGGCTGCCCGGCCAGGAAGGCGGCGGTGCGGCTGGCGCCGGCGAAGATGGCGTAGTGGCCGAGCGTCGTGCGGCGCACGATGAAGGAGAACAGCACCGCGACGGCGAGTGCCACCAGCGCGGTCACCGGCAGCACCGAGAGGGTGGCGCCGCCGAGCCAGGGGATCGGGCCGTCGAAGGGCAGGTCGGCGCGGGCGCCGCCGAGCAGCGCCTGCGCCAGGCCGCGCGCCGCGACCAGCAGGGAGAGGCTGGAGATCAGCGGGTCGATGCGCAGCACCGCGATGAGCAGGCCGTTGAGCAGCCCGCACGACAGGCCGGCGCCGACGCCCAGCGCGATCGAGGCTTCCTGGCCCAAGGACAGCGTGATGCCGATCACCGCCGAGCTCAGCGCCATCACCGAGCCCACCGAGAGGTCGATGCCGCGCGTGCCGATCGCGAGGCTCTGGCCGAGCGCGATCAGGATCACCGGCGCGGACTCGAACAGCAGGCTGCGTATCACGCCGGGGTTGCGGAAGCCGGGCGTGACCGCGACGTCGAACAGCACCAGGGCGGCGAAGGCGATGTAGACGCTCCACAGCCGCGCCCAGCCGGCGGGCAGGCGCGCGCCCGACCCGAGCCGCGGCGAGGCGGACCCCGTCGTGCTCACGCGCGTCGCGGCCCGTCGGCGGCCCGCTCGCCCGCAGCCGCCTCGGTGCCGGCGAGCAGCGCCAGCACGTCCTCCGGCTCGCGGCCGGCGGTCTCCAGCTCGCCGGAGACCGCGCCCTCGCTCAGCACCACCAGGCGGTCGGCGAGCTCCATGATCTCCTCGACCTCCGACGAGGTGACCAGCACGCCGAGCCCCTCCTCGGCCAGGGCGCGCACCGCGCGATGCACCTCCGCCTTGGCGCCGACGTCGATGCCGCGCGTCGGATCGTCCAGCATCACCACCTTGGGCTCGGTGCACAGCGCGCGCGCGATCAGCACCTTCTGCTGGTTGCCGCCGGAGAGCTCCGAGATCAGCGCCGACGGACCAATGGTGCGTATGCCGAGCGAGCGCACGTAGCGTTCGACCAGCTCGGTCTGCCTGCGCCGGGAGACGATGCCGAAGCGGGAGATACGCGGCAGCATGGCGGCGGTGAGGTTCTCGCGCACCGACAGGCGCGGGAAGATGCCCTCCGAGCGTCGATCCTCCGAGAGGAAGGCGAGGCCCTGGCGGATGCTGCGCGCCGGGGTCGGCGCGCCGAGCCGCTGCCGGCCGAGCTGCACCTCGCCGCGATCCGGCGTCTCGGCGCCGTAGATCGCCTTCAGCGTCTCGGTGCGGCCGGAGCCGAGCAGGCCGGCCAGGCCGAGGATCTCGCCGCGGCGCACCGACAGCGACAC
>CAXTNB010000349.1:0-2991 GCA_964245385.1 uncultured Acetobacteraceae bacterium
GACGAGCCCCACCCCCACCCCCACCGGGCTGGCCAGCTCGCGCAGCGCGCCACCCCGCGCCCTCCTCCCCCGGGAATCGCCCAGCGTCACCTCCACCCGCTACCAGCTGGAGGGCACCGCGAGCTGGGACCTCGACGTCTGGGGGCGTATCCGCCGTCAGGTGGAGAGCGACGTGGCCGGCACCCAGGCCAGTGCGGCCGACCTCGCCAACGCCACGCTGTCCTACCAGGCGATGCTGGCGACCGACTACTTCAACCTGCGCGCGCAGGATCAGCTGCAGGACCTGCTCGACCGCACCATCGCCAGCTACGAGCGCTCGCTTCGCGTCACCCAGAACCAGTACGACGCCGGGCTGACCACGGCGACGCCGATCGCGCTGCTGCAGGCGCGCACCCAGCTCGAGCAGACGCGCTCGCAGGCGATCAACGTGGGCGTGCTGCGCACACAGTACGAGCACGCGATCGCGGTGCTGATCGGCAGGCCGCCCGCCGACCTCACCCTGCCGCCGGCGCCGCTCGCCCGCCAGGTGCCGGCGACGCCGGTATACCTGCCGGCGTCGCTGCTGCAGCGGCGTCCCGACGTCAGCTCCGCGGAACGCGCGATGGAGCAGCAGAACGCGCTGATCGGCGTCCAGGTCGCGGCGTTCTTCCCGGACATCAGCCTGTCGGCGGCGTACGGCTACAGCGGCAACCCGATCGGCTCGCTGATCCAGGTCGCCAACCGGACCTGGTCGCTCGGCGCCAGCGCCACCGAGATCCTGTTCCAGGGCGGCCTGCGCTCGGCCGAGATCGACCAGGCGCGGGCGCAGTACGACGCCGCGGTCGCGACCTACCGGCAGACCGTGCTGACCGCGCTGCAGGACACCGAGGACGCCCTGTCGGGCCTGCGCATCCTGGCGCAGCAGGCGGAGGCGGAGGCGCGCGCGGTGTCGCTGTCCGAGCAGGCGGTGACGGTGGCGTTGAACGAGTACGAGGCCGGCACCGTGGACTACACCACCGTGGTCACCAGCCAGGTCACCGCACTCAGCAACGAGCAGAACGCGCTGGCGATCCAGCAGCAGCGCCTGACCGACAGCGTGTCGCTGATCCAGCAGATGGGCGGCGGCTGGCGCGACACCGACCTGCCGAGCCGGAACTCGCTGCAGACCAACGACCCGCTGATCCCCACCTTCCTGGAAGGCCCGCGTTGACCGCACCCTGCCTGCGTCGCCTGCTGCCGCAAGCCGTTGCCCTGCTGCTCGCCGCCCTGCTGCTCGCCATCGCGCCGGCGCGCGCCGCGGAGGGCTGCTTCGAGGCGCTGGCGGCGACGCATGACGCCAGCTACGGCGCGCCGCTGCACGCCGAGCCGACGCCGGACGGCAGGTCGGTGCTGTTCCTGCGCAGCGGCCCGCGCGACACGCGGCTGCGGCTGTTCCGCTTCGACGTCGCCACGGGGGCCACCGTCGAGCTGGCGCGGCCGGCCGCGGCGCCCGAGCAGCGCTCGGGGCCGGAGCAGGCGCGCCCCGCGCGCGCCCGCCTGGCGCGCACCCGCCTCCCCGACGACGCCCGCGCCCGCGACGGCGGCACGCTGCTGGTCAGCGAGGCCGACCGGCTGACCCGCATCGGCCTGCCCGGCGGCGACCGCGCGCCGGTTCCCGGCAGCGGCTGGATCGCGCCGCGCCTGTCGCCCGACGGCCGCTTCGTCGCCGCCGTGCGCGGCGACGACCTGCACGTGGTCGAGCTCTCCACCGGCCGCGACCGGCCGCTCACCAGCGGCGGCAGCGACACGCTCACGCGCGGCCTCGCCGAGTTCGCCGCCGCCGAGGAGCTGGACCGGGCGGACGGCGCCTGGTGGTCGCCCGACAGCACCACGCTGCTCTACGAGGAGGCCGACAGCGGCGCGGTGGAACGGCACTTCATCGCCGACCCGGAGCATCCGGCGTCGGCGCCGGTGGAGTTCCGCTACCCGCGCGCCGGCACCGCCAACGCCCGCCTGCGTCTCGGCCTGATCGGCCGCGACGGCGGCGCCACGCGCTGGATCGACTGGGACAGCACGGCCTATCCCTACCTCGCGCGGGTGGTCTGGCCGCCGCACGGCAGGCTGTCGCTGGTGGTGCTGAATCGGGCGCAGACCGAGCAGCGCCTGCTCGCCGTCGATCCGGCGACCGGGCACGCCACCACCCTGCTGTCCGAGCGCTCCGGCTTCCTCTGGGCAGCCGAGGTCGATGATCGCTGGCGGCTGGAGCTGCGCCGCGCCGACGGCAGCCTCGAGCGCGCGCTTACCGGCCCGGACCTGCCCTTCCTGTCGCTGGAGGACCTCGACGCGCGCACCGGCACGGTGACGGTGCTGGCCGATCCGGACCGGCTCGGCGCCGGGCTCTACCGCGTCTCGCTGCGCACGGGAGCGGCGACACCGCTCGCCACCGAGCCCGGCCTGCACGACGCGCGCTTCGCCGAGGACGGCCACGCGATCTTCACCGACGCCTACGAGGGCGCCGACGGCAGTGTCGCGACGCGGGTCCGCGACGCCTCCGGGCGCGTGCTGGGCACGCTGCCGAGCGTCGCCGAGGCACCGCCGCTGGCCACCCACGTCGCCTTCACCGCCGCGGGTCCGCGCGGGCTGGACGCCCTGGTCATCCGCCCCGACGGGTTCGCGCGAGGACGCCGCTACCCGGTGATCCTGTCCGTCTATGGCGGGCCGGCGGTCAAGATGGTGCAGCGCGCGCCGCGCCGCTACCTCGAGGAGCAGTGCCTCGCCGACCACGGCTTCGTCGTGGTGGCGCTGGACGGGCGCGGCACGCCCGGTCGCGGCCACGACTGGGAGCGCGCGACCAGGGGCGACCTCATCGACCTGCCGCTACGCGACCAGGCGGACGGGCTGCGGGCGCTGGCACGGCGATACCCGGAGATGGACCTCGGCCGCGCCGGCGTCACCGGCTGGTCGTTCGGCGGCTACTTCACCGCCATGGCGACGATCCGGCGGCCCGAGCTGTTCCGGGCCGGCGTCGCCGGC
>CAXTNB010000349.1:3049-3292 GCA_964245385.1 uncultured Acetobacteraceae bacterium
GTGCTGACCTACGCGGCCTCGCTGTCACGGCCGCTGCTGCTGCTGCACGGCCTGACCGACGACAACGTCTATTTCGAGAACACGGTGAAGCTCACCCAGGCGCTGATCGCGGCGGGACGGCCGTACCGGCTGCTGCTGCTTCCCGGGACCCACATGCTGTCGGACCCGAAGCTGCGCGCGCAGGTGGCGGAGGCGCGGGCGGCGTTCCTGGCCGAACAGCTCCGTGCACCCGAAGCGCCACGC
>CAXTNB010000350.1:0-3284 GCA_964245385.1 uncultured Acetobacteraceae bacterium
CGGAGCTGCGGAGGGCCAAGCGCTGCTCGGTTGCATCCTGCCGTCGGGCGCCCTCGCGCTCCGTGATCCGGAACGAGGGCACGAGCTGTATCGCCGGTCGGCTCGGTCGGGCTGTCCTCACGGTCAGCTGGGCTGGTCGTTGGCGCTGCTGACAGCCGATCCGGAGGCCGATCTCGGGGAGGCGCGGCGGCTGCTCGAGGCGGCCGCGCTGGCCGATCTGCCGACGGCACATTGCGTGCTCGGGATCCTGGCCGAGAGCGACAGCGCGGCGGATCTCTCCGTCGCGGCACGGCACTACCGCAGGGGCGCGGATCTGGATCATGCCCCTTCGCAGCTTCGCTACGGGCTCGCGCTGCTGCGCGGACGAGGCGTGCCCGCGGATCCGTTCCAGGCCGAGACCTGGCTGCGCCGGGCGGCCGTCAACGACGAGCCGCAGGCAGCGGCGATCCTCGGTGCGCTGTACGCGCAGGCCGGCGCGCTGCCGCCGAATCACGCGGAGGCGATGATCTGGTTCCGTCGTGCCGCCGAGGCCGGTCACGACGCCGCCGCCCGGGCGCTGGCGCATCTGCACCTGCACGGGCTCGGAACCAGCGCCGACCCGCAGGAAGCGATGCGGCTGCTGCGGCAAGCCGCCGAACGCGGCAACGCCGATGCGCGCGCCGAACTGGCGGCGCTGGCGCTGGCCGGCGATGCCCCCGAGGCGGACAGGCTCGCGGCGGTGACCTACCTGCGCGAACGCGCCGAAATCGGCGACATGGCGGCGGCCTTCAATGTCGGGATCTGCTGCGCCGAAGGGGTGGGCGTGCCGCGGGATGACGAGCAGGCCGTGGGCTGGTTCCGTCGCGCCGCGGAGGAGCTGACGATCGCGCAGTACTGGTACGGACGGATGCTGGCAGAGGGCCGGGGCGCGCCGCAGGATCTGGCGGCCGCCCGCGACCTGTTCCTGCGGGCCGCCGAACAGGGCCTGCAGGATGCCGAGGTGGTCGCCGGAGAGATGCTGGCCAACGGTCGCGGCGGTCCTGCGGACATGCCGAGGGCGAGGCTGCTGTTCGACCGCGCCGCCGCCGCCGGTCACGCGGGGGCGCTCTATGCCCTCGGCATGCTGGCACGCGGCGCCTGCGGCGAGCCGGAGGACCGCGTCGCCGCCGCGTCGTTCCTCGGTCGCGCCGCCGAGAGCGGCCATCCCGTGGCGCGAAGGCTGCTCGCCGCACCGCGGCCCGCCCTCGCTTCAGGCTGAGACCGGTTCCCGGCGCACGCCGGACCCGGCCTGCAGGCGGATCAGGCATGCCTCGAACTGGGCGGTGAAGCCGGCGATGTCGCCGATCGTGTCCGCCCATCGCGCCTCGGTCACCACGCTCCTGTAGGCCGCGTGCTCCCCAGGGTCCGTCGCCAGGGCCACCGCGAGACCCACGTACGTCTCCAGGCTCAGGGCGACGCCGCGTTCGGCGCCGATCGCGTGCAGCAGTCGGCTCGCCATCCGCGAGGCGAACGCCTCGCCGGCGCGCGTGAGCACCGGCAGTCCCATGCGGAGCGCGTCGCTGGCGATGGTGCCGGCGTTGTACGGGAAGGTGTCGAGAAACAGGTCGGCGAGCCTGAGCCGCGCGATGTAGTCCGAGGGATCGGTCCTGTCGGCGAAGATCAGCCGCTCGGGATCGATCCCCGAAGCCGCCGCGCGCCGCCGCAGGTTGCCGCAGGACCAGGCGTTGTCGGCAGTCAGCCACAGGACGGCGTGCCGGACCTGTCCGAGGATCAGCATCCAGGCGGCGAACATCTCCTCGGTGATCTTGTAGTGGTTGGAGAAGCAGCAGAACACGAAACGGTCCTCGGGCAGGCCGGCCTTGGCGCGCGTGGTCGGTGCGCCGACCGTGCGCCGGCTGTCGTTGGCCTGATAGGTGCGGGCGACGTAGAGCGGCTTCGGCTGATAGGCGCCAGCGATCGCCGGCGGCACCACGAAGTCGTCGCAGAACAGGTAGTCCAGCTCGGGCAGGGGCACCGGACCGATGAAGCCGAGATAGGTCGCCTGCACCGGCGCCGGACGCCAGCGCAGGATCTGCAGCCGCGAGCCGGCGGTCAGCCCGTTGAGATCGACCAGGATGTCGATCTCGTCGGACCGGATCAGCCGCGCCGCGTCCTCGTCGGCGAGACCGCGTATCGGCCGGAACCGGTCGAACGCGGCGACGACGCGGGCGCGTATCTCGCTGCCGTCCTCGGGGCTGGAGCAGTAGCCGAAGATCTCGAACCGGGCGCGGTCGTGCCGCTCGAACAGCTCGGCGATCAGGTAGCTCATCGCGTGGCGGCAGAAATCGGAGGACATGTAGCCCAGCCGGATGTGCCCGTGCCGGTAGCCCTGCTCCGGGCTGAGCCGGCCCGCGACCGGCGTCGTCTTGCGCCCGATCCAGCGCGCGTTGACGCCGTCCTGCACGGCGACCCGATCCGACAGGGCGAGTGCCGCCAACGGTCCGCAGCTCTCCAGCAGGGTCCGGCGCGACAGCCCCACGGACTCGTCCAGCACCGGCCACTGGCACATCTTCTGCCGGATATGCACCCAGTGCTGGATCACGTCCGGCTGCTCCGGATCGGTCAGCAGGCTGGTGCGCAGTGCCCGCTCGGCCTCCTCCAGCCGCCCGAGCTGTTCCAGCAGCCGTCCGCGATGGTTGATCAGCGCGACCCGGGCCGTGTCGGGCTGCAGCGCCTGCGCCCAGCTCTGCAGCGCCGCCTCGCTCTGACCCGACTGCTCCAGCTGCAGGCCGAGGTTGATCGCGGCCTCCGCGAAATCGGGCTTCAGCGCGAGTGCCGCCCTGTAGGCGAGGATCGCATCCTGCGGCTGCTCGGCACGCGCCAGCTCGACGCCGAGGTTGAACCACGCCGCGTGGAGGTTGCGCGCCCCGCCGCTGTGGACCGCGATCCAGCTGCGATACAGCCCGATCACGCCGGGATGGCCGCGGTTGGTGCCGATGCGCTCGGCGGCCTCGACGATCTGCTCGAACGTCGTGCCGTGCAGCGCTTGCATCGCCGCGGCCAGGTAGGCGGCGTCCGCGTCACCGGGAGGGTTCATCGTCTATCGCGCCTCCTGGCGCCGGACACTGCGTGGCCGCGGCGGGCAGCTGGACTATCCGCCCGACGAAACGATTACGCAACGGACGGTGGCGGCGGCCGCCATCGGCGGGCGGGGAACGAACCGCCGCGCCCGGCGTGGATGTCGTGCAACCAGGAGCACCGCCATGCCAGAGAACGCCCCGGAGACGGCCAAGCCCACCGCCAACACGCCGGTATCCGACATCGCT
>CAXTNB010000351.1:0-3278 GCA_964245385.1 uncultured Acetobacteraceae bacterium
TCGTGGGCTTGAGCCTGGGCAGCATCGACATCTGCGCCCGGCTCTCGATCTGGAAGGTGCCGAGCGTGTCGGCGCGGCGGATCATCGCGTAGGTGGCCGGATCCTCGGCCGGGATGCTGGCAATGTCCATGCGCACACCCTGGTGCTGCTCGAGCAGCTCGAAGCTGCGGCGCATGCAGCCGAGCATGCCCAAGCCGAGCACGTCGACCTTCATGAAGCGCAGGGCGTCGATGTCGTCCTTGTCCCACTGGATCACTTGGCGGTCCGCCATCGCGGCGGGCTTGATCGGCACCAGCTCGTCGAGCCGGTCCTGGGTCAGCACGAAGCCGCCCGGGTGGGTGCCCAGCTGGCGGGGGAAGCCGATCAGCTCGCGGGCGAGCTGCAGCGTCAGGCGCAGCCGCCGGTCGTCGAGGTTGAGGTTCAGCGCCTCCGCGTGCTCCTCGAGCACGCCGTCCTTGGACCAGCTCCAGACCTGGCTGGCCAGCGCACCGGTGACGTCCTCGGTCAGGCCCATGACCTTGCCGACGTCGCGGATGGCACCGCGGGTGCGGAAGCGCATGACGGTGCAGCACAAGGCGGCGCGATTGCGGCCGTAGCGCTGGTAGACCCACTGGATCACCTCCTCGCGTCGTTCACTCTCGAAGTCGACGTCGATGTCCGGCGGCTCGCGCCGCTCGGCCGAGACGAAGCGCTCGAACAGCAGCCCCGAGCGCACCGGATCGATTGAGGTGACGCCGAGCACGTAGCAGACGGCAGAGTTCGCCGCCGAGCCCCGCCCCTGGCACAGGATGTCCTTGGAGCGCGCGTAGCGGACGATGCTGTGCACGGTCAGGAAGTACGGCGCGTAGCCGAGCCCCTCGATCAACCTCAGCTCGTGGCGCAGCTGGCTGGCGACATCGCGCGGCAGGCCGTCCGGATAGCGCCACGGGATGCTGTCGCGCACCTGGCGCACCAGCGCCTGCTGCGGCGTCTCGCCGGGCACCTCGGCCTCGTCGGGATACTGGTAGCGCAACTCCGACAGGCTGAAGCGGCAGCGCTCGGCGATCTCCAGCGTGCGCTGCAGCGCGTCGGGATAGTCGCCGAACAGCCGGCACATCTCGTCCGGCGCCTTGAGGTGGCGGTCCGCGAACCGCTCCCGCCGGAAGCCGGCGTGGTCGATGGTGCAGCCTTCGCGGATGCAGGTCACGACGTCCTGCAGGATGCGACGCGACGGCACGTGGTAGAGCACGTCGCCGGTCGCCACGGTCGGCACGCGCGCGACCTGTGCCAGGTCGTGCAGCTGCCGCAGCCTCACCTGGTCCCCCGGCCGACGGCGCAGCGTCAGCGACAGGTAGCAGCGGCCGGCAAAGCTCACGCGCATGCGCTGCAGCTCCGCGGCCAGACGCTGGTCCGGAGCGTCCGGCAACAGGACCAGCAGCAGTCCCTCGCCGAGCCCGAGCAGATCCTTCCAGGTCAGGTCGCAGCCGCCCTTGCCCGTCCGACGCTTGCCGAGCGTCAGCAGCCGGCACAGCCGGGCGTAGGCGGCACGATCGGTCGGGTAGACCAGCAGCGGCAGGCCGTCGCGCAGGTCGAGCCTGCAGCCGACGATCAGCCGGATGCCGACCTCCTCGGCACCCGCGTGAGCACGGGCGATGCCGGCCAGCGTGTCGTGGTCGGCGATGGCGATCGCCGGCAGCCCCAGCCCCTTCGCCTGCAGCAACAGCTCCTCGACGTGGCTGGCGCCGCGCAGGAACGAGTAGTTCGACGTGACCTGCAGCTCGACGTAGGCGGGCATGGGTCGCTGGCCTAGTCGGTGTTCGGGTGCCTGTGCCGGCTCGTCGAGGGCGCTGCAGCCGCCGGCTTCTTCATGATGACGTAACCCGAGCGTTCGAGATGCGACAGCAACCGCTCGGCGGTGATCCGCGCCATCGCGTCATCGGCATGACGCACGCGCTTGCGGCCGTCGTAGCGCAGCGCGAAGGAGAGGCTGTGCTCGATCTCCTCCTGGCTGGCCGGGCGTAGCTCGAGTTTGTCGTCGTCGCTCATGATCGGGTGCCTCAGAAGAAGCCGTGCAGGAACCAGGCGAGACCGCCCGTCGTCGGGTCGACGCCATCACCCTGGCGGAACAGCCAGAAGCGACGTCCGTCCTGGTTCTCGACGATCCAGTAGTCGCGAACCGCCACCAGCTCGGTCGACCGCACCCACCACTCGCCGGTGATGCGCTCCGGCCCGTCGGCGTGCACGACCCGATGCCGGATGCGGCGCCACGTGAAGGCGCCGGGTGGATGGTCCGGCATCATCGCCAGCGCCTCGACCGGCTCGGGTCGCCACAGCAGCCGCACCGGCCTCGGCCAGGGTGAGGTCCAGGCCGCCGTGCCGGACGATCCGAGGATCGGCACCGGCCGCTGCGAGCGCTCCGGCACGTCGCTCTCGATCGGCTGCAGCCGGTAGACCCTGCCCTGGCCGAGCCGGTTCACCAGCCGGTCGACCAGCTGCGACAGGTCGGCCTCCGCCGCCTCGTCGGCCACCAGGCTGCTCGCCTGCTGTCCGTAGCGCAGCGGCTCGACCAGCGGCAGCAGCAGCGTCATCGCCTCGACGCCGAGGCCCGGATCGACCGCCTCGACCCGCTCGTCGAGCAGCCGCGCGAGGTGGCGCACGTCGCGCACCGGCCGCGCCGTGCCGATCCGCACCACCTGGAGCGTGGCGTCGACCCTCTCGAACATCAGGTCCAGCCGCCGTGCGCCCTCGCCGCGCTGCTCCAGCAACGCGCAGGCTTCGCTGACCAGCGTCAGGATGACCGCAACGAAGGCCTCGGCCGTCGACAGCGGCTCCACGAAGCGGCGGCGCACGCTGATCGTCTCGGGCGGCAGCACCGGCCGGATCGGCTCGCGGACGTGGCCGAGCGCCTGATCCAGGCGCGACAACAACCCACTGCCGAAGCGGCGCGCCAGCGGCCCACGCGGCGTCGTCATCAGCTGCCCGATCCGGTCCAGTCCGAGGCAACGCAGACCATCGATGGTGGGAGCATCGAGGCGCAGCGCCGCCACCGGCAGCGGCGCCAGCGCATCCGCGGTTCCACTGACCGCGACGATCTCGATCGGCTTGCCGCCGAACCGGGCCAGCGCGTGCGCGGCACCCGGCGTGTCGGCGATCGCCACCTTGCCGCGCAGCCCCTGGCGCGCGAGCTGCTCGACCAGCAGCGCGAGCATCGGCGCCTCGCCGCCATGCAGGTGGGCGCAGCCGCTGACGTCGATCCACACCCCGTCGGGCGGATCGGCGGCGGTCAGCGGCGACAGCCG
>CAXTNB010000352.1:0-3257 GCA_964245385.1 uncultured Acetobacteraceae bacterium
GATCATGCCATGCGGCGCGCCGCACCCCCGGCGACCCCCCGGCTCGCGATGGTGACGGTGCGCGGCGGGTCCTGGGACACCGTCACGGCCACCGAACGGTTTCAATCCCGCGCGCCGACGGGCAAGCTCATGCCTGCTGGGAGGAGCGCGAGCATGCCGGAAATCGTCACGCTGTCGAGCCGGATCGCCTACGAGAACCGGTGGCTGCGCCTGCGCGAGGACATCATCCGCAGGCAGGACGGCTCCGACGGCCTGTACGGCGTGGTCGAGCGCAGCGACTTCGTGGTGATCGCGGCCCTCGGCACCGCGCCGGCTCCCTGGATCGCGCTGGTGCAGCAATATCGCCACCCGATCGGCCAGCGGCTGTGGGAGCTGCCGATGGGCATGTGGGAACAGCGGCCGGAGGCAACCCCGGAGAGCGTCGCCGCCGGCGAGCTGCGCGAGGAGACCGGGCTGGTCGCCTCGCAGCTGCGTCACGCCGGCGTGCTGTTCCAGGGAGCCGGCTATTCCAACCAGAAGGGCCACGTGTTCCTGGCGACCGGGCTCGCGCAGTGCGAGCAGGCGCGCGAGAGCACCGAGCAGGACATGATCAGCCGCCGGTTGCCGGTCGCCGAGGTCGAGGCGATGATCCGCGACGGACGCATCAGCTGCATGGTGACGATCGCGGCGTTCGGGATGCTGCGCCTGAAGGGGATGCTCTAGCATGCACGTGCCGACGCTGGACATGCGCAGGTTCGCCGACGACCGCGCGGCGTTCGTCCGCGAACTCGGTGCCGCGTATCGCCGCTTCGGCTTCTGCTGCTTCAGCCATCACCCGATCCCGCAGGACCGCGTAGACGCGGCGTACGCGGAGTTCGCGCGCTTCTTCTCGCTGCCCGAGGCGGTCAAGCAGCGCTACGCGCGACCGGCGAGCGGACGCGGCTATGTCGGCTTCAAGGTGGAGACGGCGCGCACCAGCACCGTGCCCGACCTCAAGGAGTTCTTCCATGTCGGCCGCGACGGCGCGCCGCCGGACGATCCGGTGCTGCGACCCAACGTCTGGCCCGACGAGGTCCCGGGGTTCCGCGGCCGGGCGCTGGCGCTGTACGCGGCGATGGAGCGGGCCGGCGCCGTGGTGCTGTCGGCGATCGCCGAGGACCTGGGGCTGGCGGACGACTTCTTCGCCCCCCTGACCGACCGCGGCAACTCGATCCTGCGCGCGCTGCACTATCCGCCGGTGCGGCCGCAGGACCTGCCGGCGGTGCGTGCCGAGGCGCACGAGGACATCAGCCTGATCACGCTGCTGGTCGGCGCCACCGCGTCGGGCCTGCAGGTGCTGACCCGGGACGGCGTCTGGCTGCCGATCGAGGCCGCGCCGGGCAGCCTCGTGGTCAATGTCGGCGACATGCTGCAGCGCCTGACCAATCGCGTCTATCCCTCGACGACGCATCGGGTGGTGAACCCGGAGGAAGGGGCGGCGGGAGGCGCGGCACCGGTCAGCCGCTACTCGATGCCGTTCTTCCTGGCGCCGAACATGGAGTACGAGATCCGCTCGCTGCCCGGATGCGTGGCCAGCGAGGGCCGCGACCATTTTCCCGAGCCGATCACCGCCCACGCCTACCTGCTGCAGCGCCTGCGCGAGATCGGGCTCGGCTGAGCCGGCGGCCGGCCGCGGGGCACGTCAAGGAGAGTTGCTGTGATGCACGACAACGTCGACTTCGCGGTGATCGGCAGCGGCCCGGCCGGCCGTCGCGCCGCGGTGCAGGCGGCCAAGCTGGGGCGCTCGGTGCTGGTGATCGAGCGCGACAAGCGCGTCGGCGGCGTGTGCGTGCATACCGGCACCATCCCGTCCAAGACCCTGCGCGAGACCGTGCTCAACCTCACCGGCTTTCGCGAGCGCGGCTTCTACGGTCGCGGCTACCGTGCCCGCCACGACATCGCCGCCTCCGACCTGACCGAGCGTCTCGGCAAGACGCTCGGCTTCGAGGTCGACGGGCTCGAGCACCAGTTCAGCCGCAACCGGGTGGAGACCCTGCGCGGTGCGGCGCGCTTCGAGAGCCCGCACCAGATCGAGGTGCTGATGAACGCCGGCGAGTCGCGTCGCATCCACGCCGACAAGGTGCTGATCGCGGTCGGCACGGTGACGCGTCGTCCCGAGGGAGTGCCGTTCGACGGCAGGATCGTGCTCGACAGCGACGAGATCATCGGCATCGACCACCTGCCGCGCAGCCTGACGGTGATCGGCGCCGGCGTGATCGGGGTGGAGTACGCGACCATCTTCAGCGCGCTCGACGTCAAGGTGACGCTGGTCGAGGGACGCTCGAGCTTCCTCGACTTCATCGACCGCGAGATCGTCGAGGAGCTGGTGCACGAGCTGCGCGACCGCGGCGTGGCACTGCGCACCGGCTCCAAGGTCGACAGCGTGTCGATCGAGAACGAGCAGGCGGTGGTGCGCCTCGATGGCGGCCGCGTGGTGCGCTCGGAGATGCTGCTGCACGCCGCCGGCCGGGTGGTGGCCGCCGACGGGCTGGGCCTGGAGGCGATCGGCATCGAGCCGGATCCGCGCGGTCGCATCGAGGTCGACGAGGCGACGCTGCAGACCCGGATCCCGACCATCTACGCCGCCGGCGACGCGATCGGCTTCCCCAGCCTCGCCTCCACCTCGATGGAGCAGGGACGCATCGCCGCGTGCCACGCCTTCGGCCTGAAGCTGCCGCCGGCGCCGAAATTCTTCCCCTACGGGATCTACGCGGTGCCGGAGATCTCCACCGTCGGCATGACCGAGGAGCAGGTGCGCGAGAAGCGTATCCCGTACGAGTGCGGCATAGCGCGGCTGCGCGAGACCTCGCGCGGCCACATCATGGGACTGCGCGGCGGCATGATGAAGATGATCTTCGCCACCGACGATCGCCGCCTGCTCGGGGTGCACATCATCGGCGAGGGTGCCACCGAGCTGGTGCATATCGGCCAGGCGGTGCTGAACCTGCACGGCACCATCGACTACTTCATCGAGAACACGTTCAACTATCCGACACTGGCGGAGGCGTACAAGATCGCCGCGCTCGACGCGTTCAACCGGATGTAGCGTAATATCAGATCGCGCCGAAGCGCTTCAGGTGAAATAAAAAGCCGCTAAAGCCGATGCCGTTCATCGATTTCCCGTGACGCTCCATTGAACGGACCGGGCGAACCACAACAATACGGCAGCGGCTTACGGATCCTGAGACGATGTCTGTTATAACTGGGCTCTGCTAGCACATGGTCCCTCGGATCATGTC
>CAXTNB010000353.1:0-303 GCA_964245385.1 uncultured Acetobacteraceae bacterium
CTGGCCAACAGGCAGAGAAGGAATATGAGATGAAATCCATACTGAGAGCGACGATCTGCGCCGCGGCGATGGGTCTCGCCGTGCCGGCGATGGCCGCGACCGACGACGCCACCGTGCATCACCATCACAGGATGCACGGCAAGCACGGCATGATGAAGAAGGGCGCCTCGTCCGGCGACGCCGAGACCGCGAAGCTCAACGACCAGAGCCTGCAGAATGCCAAGGCCGGGATGACGCCGGCATCCTCGTCCTCCTCGCCGACGCCGGCCTCGTCGACACCGGCATCGTCGACGCCGGCATCGT
>CAXTNB010000353.1:313-2515 GCA_964245385.1 uncultured Acetobacteraceae bacterium
CCATGGGCACCACCGCCCCGAACATGCCCGCCGGCGCTCCGGCCACGACGCCGAGCTCGGGCGCCACGACGCCTCCCTCCGGCCAATAATTAATCCGCGTCCTGACGGCAGGGATTTACAGGCCGGTAACGAACTCGTGTTTTAATATGAACATCCGCGGCAGGTCGCTTCGGATGTTCATATTCGCGCCGTGCTCCGGACCCGGACAGGCGCGCGATCACGAGGAAGGTCCGAAGCGCCTGATCTGGAATGCCGGAGCGGCGACCGCCGTCACCATGATGCTGACCCTGGTCGCCTCCATCGCCTCGGGCCCGGGTCATCCGGCGCGCGCGACGCCGGCGACGCTGCAGGTGGCCCAGGGCGTCGACCAGCCGCACCGTCGCTATGCCAGCCTCGCCGAGCATTTCGAGGCGGCGAACACCACCCACGACGGCAGGCTCACCGTCGATCAGGCGTCCCGCGCCGGCTGGGCGCGCATCGTCCGGCACTTCGGCGAGATCGACACCGGTCACCTGGGGTTCGTCACCGCGGCGCAGATCCACGCCTACAACGTCGGCCAGCGGCACGGCCGCAGGGTCGCCAGCGAGGCGTGAGCCGCCCCAGGCGGTCCAGGCGCTAGCCGGCGCGGGTCATCAGCAGCGTCAACGCCATCCCGGTCGCCTGGCGGCGCACTTCCGCCCGCGTGCCGGGAAAGACGTGGCGGTCGGTGCGCGTCGGCTCGCCGAGCCGCGCGGTGGCGAACCAGACCAGCCCGACCGGCTTGTCGGGGCTGCCGCCGCCGGGGCCGGCGATCCCGGTGATCGAGACCGCGCAGCCGGCGTCGGCGCGCCGCAGCGCGCCTTCCGCCATCGCCGCGGCGACCGCCTCGCTCACCGCGCCGACCCGGTCGAACAGCGCCGGATCGACACCCAGCAGGCGGTGCTTCATCGCGTTCGAGTAGGTGACGAACCCGCCCAGCACCACGTCGGAGCTCCCGGCATGGTGGGTCAGGCCGGCCGCGACCAGGCCGCCGGTGCAGCTCTCGGCGGTGGCCACGGTCAGGCGCGCGCCGCGGAGCGCGTCCAGGGTGCGGGCCGCCAGCGCGAGTGTCGCCTCATCGAGCATCGCCGCCTCCGTCGTCGCCGACTCCGCCGTTCGTCCGCGCCCGATCATTCCACGTCGCGCCCGCGCCGGCCACGCGGATTCGGCGTCGCGCCTGCCACGGCCGGCGGGATCTACAGGCCGCTCCAGCGCAGCAGCAGCCGGCCCGCGCCGAGCAGGATCGCGCCCAGCACGCCGGCGGCGACGTCGTCGGCCATCACGCCGAACGCGTCGTGGCGACGATCCAGGGCGGCGATCGGCCCCGGCTTGGCGATGTCGAGCAGCCGGAACATCACGAACGCGGCCGCGAACCAGGCCGCAGCGGCGCCGAGCGTCGCGTGCAGGGGCGGCACCCCGAGCAGCGTGATCCACTGCCCGACGACCTCGTCGATCACCACCCAGCCATGGTCGGCACCTCCCGAGGCGCGCGGGATCGCCCACCACCCGGCGGCCCCGGCGGCGAGGATGCAGAGCAGCAGCAGCGACGTGTGCGTGCTCAGCAGGATGCCGGGCAGCAGTGCCGCGAGCGAGCCGACGGTGCCGGGCGCCACCCGGCTGAAGCCGCTGCCGAGGCCGCTCGCGATCAGCACCGGCAGCCGCAGTCGCGCGGACCCCACCGGCCGGGTGTCGATCCAGGTCACGGCCTGGCGCGCGGGGTCATCGCGATCGAGGCGAGGCGTCCTCCCGCCGCGGCCGCACCTGCGCCGGCGGCGCGGATGCGGTAGATCGTCTGGTTCTCCATCACCCGCTGCACGTAGTTGCGCGTTTCGGCGAACGGGATCAGCTCGATCCAGTCGAGCATGGCGTCCGACGCGGCGTCGCCCGCGCCGGCGGAGAGTGGATCACCGTTCTGGATGAGCCATTTCTGCACCCGGTTGGGGCCGGCGTTGTAGGCGGCGACGGCGTAGGGGACGACGCCGCCGAAGCGTCCCAGCAGCCCGGCCAGGTAGCTGGTGCCCAGCCTCATGTTGGTGGCGGGGTCCGACAGCGCGGCCACCTCGACCTGTCCCGACGACAGCGTGCGCGCGGTCGCCGGCATCAGCTGCATCAGCCCGTGCGCGCCGGCCGGGCTGACCACGGAGGGATCGAAGCTGCTCTCCTGGCGCATGACGGCGAGCGCCA
>CAXTNB010000353.1:2525-3235 GCA_964245385.1 uncultured Acetobacteraceae bacterium
GCCAGCCGCTCCGCGCCAGCACCAGCCCGCTGCGGCCGGCGCTGCGCGCGATCGCCACCGCGACGTCGGGCAGCTGCAGCCGGTCGGCGAAGCTGGCGCCGAGCGCATGGTCGAGGTCGCTGTCGGCCAGCTGGTCCAGGCGCAGCAGGAAGCCGCGCGCGTGGCCGGGGTCGTTCCAGGCGACCAGCAGCGTCGCCGCGCGCGCCAGCTCCAGCCCGGCGAAGCGGATCGCCTGCTCGCGCGTCCAGCCGGGATCCTGCAGCGCCGCCAGCCGGTCGGCCAGCGCGCGGTCGTCGCCCGCGGACAGCAGCCGGATCGCCGCCTGCCCGTAGAAGCTGGTCGGCCGCGACGCCGCCGGGGCGTACGCCGCCCGCGCGGCGTCGCCGCTGCCGGCCTCGGACAGCGCGCGTCCGAGCCAGTAGAAGCCGCGCGCGGCGGTGATCACCGCGTGCGAGCCGGTCAGGCCGGCGAAGCAGCGGGCGGCCTGGGGTGCCGCGTGCAGGCGGCGCAGCAGGATCCAGCCGGCGAGGAAATCCGCACCCAGGCGCGCGGCCGGATCGCTCTGCACCGTGTCCGAGGCCAGGAACAGCGCGTCGGCGTCGCGGCCGGCGCTCAGCATCTCGCGCGCCAGGGCCTCCCGCTCGCTCCAGAACGCGGGCGCGCGGGGAGCCGCGGCGGCGACCTCGGCGGCGGCTGCCGGTCCGCGCCAC
>CAXTNB010000354.1:0-3233 GCA_964245385.1 uncultured Acetobacteraceae bacterium
GGATCATCAGGTCGAGGATCACCGACACGTCGGTGCCGCGCGGCTTGAACGGCGCCAGCCGCGTCGCCTCGATGTAGAGCGGCCGGGTGATGCGCCGGGTGATCGCCTCGTGCTCGGCGGAGTAGCGCAGCAGGTGGCCGACCTGCAGCACCCGCTCCCGCTCCTCCGCCAAGGCGGCGAGCCGGTGCGCCTGCTCCATGCTGGAGGCGATCGGCTTCTCGATCAGCACGTGCCGCCCGGCCTCCAGCGCCATCCGCGCGAGGTCGAAATGCGCCTCCGCGGGGGCCGCCACGATCAGCGCGTCGCAGGCCTCGAGCAGCGCCGGCAGCGCCAGCACCGGCACGCCGCCCGCCTCGGAGGCCACCGCCGCGGCGCGCGCCTGGTCGGGATCGTGCAGCCCGACCAGCACGGCGCGGGCGGCGGACGCCACCTTGAGTGCGTGGAAGCGGCCGAAATGGCCGGCGCCGGCGATGCCGACGCGCAGGCGGCCCGGTCGATCGGCCTGCGCCTCGCCTCGCCGTCGGCCGAACCCGAATGCCATGGACCCCGCCGCCGCCGTGAGGCTCCTGGGTAGCAGGAGAAGTTGCATCCCGAGAAGCACATCGTCATGTTCCCGCCGGCGTCACCCGCCGGTCACGGAGCCCGTCTCGAGCATGATGTACTACAGCCGCGCGAAGACGGCCTCCGTGCTGGGCGTCTGCGCGCTCGGCCTGCTGCTCTGCCTGCCGAACTTCCTCGCCGCCCCCGGCCGCTTCCTGCCCTGGCGGCAGATCCACCTGGGGCTGGACCTGCGCGGCGGCTCCTACCTGCTGATGCAGGTCGACGTGCCGACCATCACCCGCGAGCGGCTGGAAGGGCTCACCGACGGGGTGCGCCAGGGCCTGCTCGCCGCCGGGCTCGGCTACCGCAACCTCGCCACCGACGCCGGCTCGCGCAGCGTCCGCTTCACGCCGCGCGACGAGGGCGAGCGCGCGCGCGACCTGTCGGTGCTGCGCGCGCTGCCCACCGCCTCGCGCGGCGAATTCAGCGTCGCCGACCGGCCGGACGGCAGCATCGCGCTGACCCTGTCGGAGGCGGCGATGCGGGCGCGCGCCGGCGAGGCGGTGACGCAGTCGATCGAGATCGTGCGGCGGCGCATCGACGCCACCGGCGCGGTCGATCCCGGCATCACCCGGCAGGGCGACGACCGCATCGTGGTGCAGCTCCCCGGCGTGAGCGATCCCGAGCGCGTCAAGCAGCTGCTCGGCACCACCGCGAAGATGACCTTCCACCTGGTCGACGAGGGTGCGGACGTGGCCGGGCTGCCGCCGCCGGGGGTCGAGTTCCTGGCCATGCAGGAGGATCCGCATCAGCGGGTCGCGGTGCTGTCGCGCGTCGAGGTGGACGGTGCCGACCTGACCAACGCCGCCGCCGGCCAGGACAGCCAGTCCGGCCAGTGGACGGTGGACTTCACCTTCGACAGCGCCGGCGCGCGCCGCTTCGGCGAGGTGACGCGATCCAACATCGGTCGCAGGCTCGCCATCGTGCTCGACAACAAGGTGCTCAGCGCCCCGGTGATCCAGAGCGTGATCTCCGGACGCGGCCAGATCACCGGCAGCTTCGACGCGCAGAAGGCCACCGACCTCGCCCTGCTGCTCCGCGCGGGCGCCCTGCCGGCGCCGCTCGCGGTGATCGAGGAGCGCTCGATCGGCCCGTCGCTGGGGGCGGACTCGATACGGGCGGGCGCCATCAGCCTGGCCGTCGGCTTCCTGCTGGTGATCGGCTTCATGGGGCTGTTCTACGGGCTGTTCGGCTGGTACGCGAACCTCGCCCTGTTCGCCAACCTGGTGCTGATCCTCGCCGTGCTGTCGCTGTTCCAGGCGACGCTGACGCTGCCCGGCATGGCCGGGATGCTGCTCACGCTCGGCATGGCGGTGGACGCCAACATCCTGATCAACGAGCGCATACGCGAGGAGGTCAGGCGCGGCCGCACGCCGCTGGCGGCGATGCAGGCCGGCTTCGAGCGCGCCACCGGCACCATCCTGGACAGCAACGCCACCGCCCTGCTCGCCCACGTCATGCTGTTCGTGTTCGGCACCGGCCCGGTGCGCGGCTTCGCGCTCACCATCACGGTCGGCATCGTCACCACCCTGTTCACCACGCTGCTGCTGTCGCGCATGCTGATGGTGCGCTGGTACGCGCGGGTGCGCCCCTCGCTGCTGCCCGTCTGATGGCCGCCATGTTCCTGCGTCCGCTGCTCCGCTTCGTGCCCGAGGGCACCAAGATCAACTTCATGCGCGGCCGCTTCATCGGGCTCGCCACCTCGGCCTTCCTGTCGCTCGCCTCGGTGGTGCTGTTCTTCGCCCCCGGCCTGTCGCTGGGCATCGACTTCAAGGGCGGCATCGTGGTCGAGGCGCGCACCCGGGGGCCCGCCGACTTCGACGCGATCCGTGCCGCCCTCGCCGCCCGGCACGTGCCGGCGGCCGGGCTGCAGCGCTTCGGCGCCGACGACGACGTGCTGATCCGCCTCGACGCACCGGCGGGACACGGCGCCGGCAGCGAGGCCGCCACCCAGTCGCTGGTCGACCGGACGCGGGCCGCGATCTCGCGCGCCCAGCCCGGCGCGCAGATGCTGCGCGCCGACGCGGTCGGCGCCTCGGTCTCCTCGGAGCTGTTCCGCAACGGGCTGCTGGCACTCGGGCTCAGCCTGCTGATGATCCTGGCCTACATCTGGGTGCGCTTCGAGTGGGAGTTCGCGGTCAGCGCGGTGATCACGCTGGTGCTGGACCTCACCAAGACGATCGGCTTCCTGGCGCTGACCCGCTTCGAGTTCGACCTGGTGATGGTCGCCGCCCTGCTCACCATCCTGGGCTACTCCACCAACGACAAGGTGGTGGTCTACGACCGGGTGCGCGAGAACCTGCGCAAGTACCGCACCATGCCGCTGCGTGAGCTGATCGACCTGTCGATCAACGAGACCCTGAACCGGACGCTCGGCACCTCCTCGACCGTGTTCCTGGCCGCCCTGCCGCTGGCCCTGTTCGGCGGCCACACCCTGGCCGGCTTCGCGTGGGTGATGCTGTTCGGCATCGTGGTCGGCACCTCGTCCTCGATCTTCATCGCCGCCCCGATCCTGCTGCTGCTGGGCGAGAAGCGGCTGCGACGCGACGCGCAGAAGGCGGCGCCGGTGCGGGCGCGTCCGGGCTGAGGACCGGCCCCATGCGCCGCAGAACGTCGAGCGGACGGTGCGGCTG
>CAXTNB010000355.1:0-3227 GCA_964245385.1 uncultured Acetobacteraceae bacterium
GATGATACTTGCCCATCACGTCGCCGGTGGCGCGGGCCGACTTGCGATACGGCTTGTCCGGGGTGAAGCCGCTCTCGCGCATCGAGTACAGGATGCGCCGGTGCACCGGCTTCAGCCCGTCGCGCACGTCCGGCAAGGCGCGGCTGACGATCACCGACATGGCGTAGGCGAGGTAGGAGGTCTGCATCTCCTCCTCGATGGTCACCGGCGTCATGTCGGAGGGTGCGTCCGGCGGCGCCGGGGGCTCGGGTATGTCGCTCAAGGGGATTCCGATGTCATGAAGCGGAGGTCAGACCGGGCGCACCGGTCCGCGGCCGTTCATACCACGGACTGCCCGGCGAGGCGTCGCGGCGGCGGCGGGGCGGCAGGCCGAGGGCTCTGCCCTTGACCCGCTGGGGCCGGCGGCCCCAGGCCCCGATCCATAGGAGCGGAATTGCCGGCTAGAACGGGATCTCGTCGTCCAGGTCGCTGCCGCCCGGGGCGTCCCAACCGCCGGAGGCGCCGCCACGGCTCGCGCCGGGACCGGAGCTGGGGGCGGAGCCGCCGCGCGACGCGGCGAGCTGCCGCGGCGGGGCGCGTTCGGCGCCCATGCCGCCCTCCTCCTCGCCGCCGCGACCGGAGTCGATCAGCGTCAGGTCGCCGCGGAAGCGGTCGATCACCACCTCGGTGGTGTATTTCTCCGCACCCGACTGGTCGGTCCATTTACGGGTCTGCAGCGAGCCCTCGACGTAGACCTTGCGTCCCTTGCGCAGGAAGCGCTCGGCGACGTCGGCGATGCGCTCGTTGAACACCACCACCCGGTGCCACTCGGTCCGCTCCTTGCGCTCGCCGGACGCCTTGTCGTTCCAGCTCTCGCTGGTCGCCAGGGTGAAGGTGACGATCTTGGAGCCGTTCTGCGCATTGCGGACTTCCGGGTCCTTACCCAGGTTGCCGATCAGGATTACCTTGTTGACGCTACCGGCCATCGTCACTTCCCGTCCTCTGTCCCGCCACGACGCTACCCCCAGGCCGGGTAGCCGATCAAACCGGAACAGAGTATGAACGAAAACCCGAACGCAGGATAGGCAGGCGATGGGCGAGCATGCTTGATGAGAGAGCACGGGCGATGAGCAGGCACGGGGCGCCGGCGATCCGGGTGCGCGGCGCGCGCGAGCACAACCTCAAGAACATCGACGTCGACATCCCGCGGGACGCGCTCACCGTGGTCACCGGGCTGTCCGGCTCGGGCAAGTCCTCGCTCGCCTTCGACACCATCTACGCCGAGGGCCAGCGCCGCTACGTCGAGAGCCTGTCGGCCTACGCGCGCCAGTTCCTGGAGCTGATGGGCAAGCCGGACGTCGATTCGATCGAGGGCCTGTCGCCGGCGATCTCGATCGAGCAGAAGACCACCAGCCGCAACCCGCGCTCCACCGTCGGCACCATCACCGAGGTGCACGACTACATGCGCCTGCTCTGGGCACGCGCCGGGGTGCCGTACTCGCCCGCCACCGGCCTGCCGATCGAGGCGCAGACCATCAGCCAGATGGTGGACCGGGTGATGGCGATGCCGCAGGGCAGCCGGCTGCTGCTGCTGGCGCCGGTGATACGCGACCGCAAGGGCGAGTATCACAAGGAGCTGGCCGAGCTGCAGCGGCGCGGCTTCACCCGGGTCAAGGTCGACGGCACCCTGCACGAGATCGGCGAGGTGCCGAAGCTCAACCGCAAGCTCAAGCACACGCTGGAGGCGGTGGTCGACCGCGTCGTGGTCAAGGAGGGCATCGAGTCGCGGCTCGCCGACAGCTTCGAGACCGCGCTGTCGCTGTCGGACGGCATCGTCTACGCCGAGGAGGTGCCGCACGGCGGCGCCGCCGGCACCGAGCCGGCGCGCACCGTGTTCTCCTCGAAGTTCGCCTGCCCGGTCAGCGGCTTCACGCTGGAGGAGATCGAGCCGCGGCTGTTCTCGTTCAACGCGCCGCAGGGCGCCTGCCCGGCCTGCGACGGCATCGGCCACGAGAGCTTCTTCGATCCGCTGCTGGTGGTGCCGGACGAGAGCCTGAGCCTGTCGCGCGGCGCGGTGGCACCCTGGAACGGCGCCCAGAGCCCGTACTACGACCAGACGCTGCAGAGCCTGGCCCGCCACTTCCGGGTCAGCACCACCCACGCGTGGGCGGACCTGCCGGAGCACGTGCGCGACGCCATCCTCAACGGCACCGAGCAGTCGGTCGAGTTCACCTACAAGGACGAGCGCCGCTCGTACAAGGTGAGCAAGCCGTTCGAGGGCGTGCTGAAGAACCTGCGCCGGCGCCTCGCCGAGACCGACAGCGCCTGGGTGCGCGAGGAGCTGTCGCGATACCAGGCCGAGAAGCCCTGCGCCGCCTGCGGCGGGGCGCGGCTGCGGCCGGAGGCGCTGTCGGTCAGGATCGACGGCAGCACCATCGCCCAGGCCTCCGAGCTGCCGATCCGCCGCGCGCTGCAGTGGTTCTCCGGCGTGGAGGCGACGCTGAGCCCGCAGCGCGCCGAGATCGCCCGGCGCATCCTGCGCGAGATCGGCGAGCGGCTGCGCTTCCTCGACGACGTCGGGCTCGACTACCTCACCCTGTCGCGCGGCTCGGCGACGCTGTCGGGCGGCGAGAGCCAGCGCATCCGGCTGGCCAGCCAGATCGGCTCCGGCCTGACCGGGGTGCTGTACGTGCTCGACGAGCCCTCGATCGGCCTGCACCAGCGCGACAACGAGCGCCTGCTCGGCACGCTGGCGCGGCTCAAGCGGCTCGGCAACACGCTGCTGGTGGTGGAGCACGACGAGGAGGCGATACGCGCCGCCGACCACCTGATCGACATGGGACCGGCGGCGGGGACGCATGGCGGCCACGTCATCGCCGAGGGCACCCCGGATGATGTGGCGCGGCACCCGGACAGCCTGACCGGCGCCTACCTCTCGGGACGCAAGCGCATCGAGGTGCCGAAGCGGCGCCGCGCCTGCGACCCGGCGCGGGCGGTCCGCGTGATCGGCGCGTCGGGCAACAACCTCAGGCAGGTGACGGCGCAGTTCCCGCTCGGCACCTTCACCTGCGTCACCGGCGTCTCCGGCGGCGGCAAGTCGACGCTGGTGGTGGATACGCTGTACAAGGCGCTGTCGCGCCGGCTGATGGGCTCGGGCGAGGTGCCGGCGCCGCACGAGCGCATCGAGGGGCTGGAGCTGCTCGACAAGATCATCGACATCGACCAGTCGCCGATCGGCCGCACCCCGC
>CAXTNB010000356.1:0-3225 GCA_964245385.1 uncultured Acetobacteraceae bacterium
GGGCGCGGACGATCGCAGGCAACGAGCGCGTGCTGCGCGCGCGCTTCTCCGACGCCCGGCACTTCTGGGACCTCGACCGGACGACGCCGCTCGAGGCGCGGCTGCCGCTGCTGCGAGGCGTGACCTTCCACGCCGCACTGGGCAGCCAGCACGCGCGGGCGCTGCGCCTGGAACGGCTGGCGGGCCTGATCGCCGCCGAGGTCGGTGCCGAGCCCGAGCTCGCCGCGCGCGCCGCGCGGCTGGCCAAGGCCGACCTGCCGACCGGGATGGTCGGCGAGTTCCCCGAGCTGCAGGGGGTGATGGGCGAGTACTACGCCCGCCACGACGGCGAGCCGGAGGCGGTCGCCCGCGCGCTGCGCGAGCACTACATGCCGCGCGGCGCCGGCGACGCGGCGCCGCGCGCGCCGGTCTCGGTGGCGGTGGCGCTGGCGGACCGGATCGACAGCCTGGTCGGCTTCTTCGCCGCCGGCGAGAAGCCGGGCGGCTCGGGCGACCCCTACGCGCTGCGCCGCGCGGCCCTCGGCCTGATCCGGATCGTGCGCGACAACGCGCTCCGGCTCGACCTGTTCGCGCTGTTCGAGACCGCGGCACCGGCGCTGCCGGAGGCGCTGCGCGCCGCACCCGACCTGGCCCTGCTGCCCGGCTTCATCGCCGAGCGGCTGCGGGTGCAGCTGCGCGGCGAAGGTGCCAGGCACGACGTGCTGGCGGCGGTGAGTGCGGCGGGTGCCGACGGCGACCTGGTCCGCCTGCTCGCGCGCACCGACGCGGTGACCAGGCTGCTCGGCAGCGCCGACGGCACCGACCTGCTGGCGGCGATCAAGCGCGCGGCCAACATCCTGCGCATCGAGGAGAAGAAGGACGGCCGCACCGACCACCCGCCCGATGCCGCGCTGTATCGCCAGGACGAGGAGCGCGTCCTCGACGCGGCGTGGCGCGCGGCGTCGTCGCAGGTGGCCGTGGCACTCGCGGAGGAGCGCTACGAGGACGCGATGAGCGCCATGGCGGCGCTGCGCGGGCCGCTGGACCGGTTCTTCGAGGCGGTGACGGTCAACGACGACGACCCGACGCTGCGCCGCAACCGGCTGCGCCTGCTGGGCGCGATACGCGAGGTGATGGGACGGGTCGCCGACTTCACCCAGATCGAGGGCTGACGTCGGGCCTGTCGGCTTTCTTTACAACTTCCGCGCCGCCGCGTCGTCCGGATCCGGCAAGCCGTTCACCACGCTGGGCAAAGCTCGGTGGCCCGGCGATTGCACGGGTATCGCAACGTCCTGCAGGACGGGCATGGGCCCGGCTCGGGACGGTTGGGAACAACGCGATGCGCCCGCTCACCACCTTGCTGCTCGGCACCGGCATGGCACTCGCCAGCGTGGCCTCCGCCACCGCCGGCCCGCTCACCGCGACCGCCATCCTGCAGGACTTCAACGCCGTCATCTACCAGAACGCATCGACGCAGTCCGACATCGAGGGTGCCGCGGTGATCGGCGGCAACTTCTCGGGCGCCACGATGTACAACAACCCGACCGGCACGCAGCCGGCGGGCTTCGGCGCCCTGACCGTCTACGGCAGCACCGGCGGCAACTCGATCAACATCGACGACGGCGGCGAGGCCTATGTCGGCGGCAGCAAGGGGGCGCGGGTGAACTTCAACGGCGGCGGCGGCTACGTCGCGGCACCCGGCGACGGCATCGCCGACTTCGAGTCGCCGCTCGACGCGCTGTCCACCTCGCTGTCGCAGCTCGCCGCCACCGGCACCCTGCCGGCGAGCGGCAACAACGAGGTGATCAACGCGATCGCCGGCGCCGGCGGCATCGCGGTGTTCGACCTGACCGCCGCACAGCTGGCGGCGATCCCGAGCTTCAGCGTCAACCTGAACGGCGCCTCGACGGTGGTGTTCAACGTCGACGGCAGCTCGGCCAGCTTCAACGCCAACGACGAGAGCGGCAGCAACGGCGCCGGCCACATCATCTGGAACTACTACGACGCCACCGGCACGGTCGCGATCAACACCCAGCTCGGCGGCACGCTGCTGGCGCCCGACGCGAGGGTGACCAACAACAACCAGATCGACGGCGCGCTGGTGGCGGAGCAGTGGAGCGGCAACGGCGAGCTGCACGACGTCCCGTTCGCCGGCGCCCTGCCCGGCGATCCGACGTCGGTGCCCGAGCCCGGCAGCGTCACGCTGCTTGCCGCCGCCGTGACCGCGCTGAGCCTGCTGCGCCGGCGATCGCGCCGGGCGGCCTGAAGCCGCTTCCTGGGGGTCCGGGGCCTCAGGCCCCGGCGGGTCCAGGGCAGCGCCCCGGCGCCTCGGCAGGACGGGGCCGCTAGAGCAGCCCCGCCAGACGCAGATGCTGCAGCAGCATGATGGTCTTGGCGTCGACGATGCGACCGTCGGCGACCATCGCCAGCGCCGTCTCGAAGGCGGGCTCCAGCACCTCGATGTCCTCGCCCTCGCCCTGCAGGCCGCCTCCCTGCCCGGTGCGGTCGCCGGCGTCGTACTCGGCGATGAAGAAGGTCAGGCGTTCGGTCACGGAGCCCGGGCTCATGAACGCCTCGTAGATGCGGCGCGGCGCGTGGACCCGCAGTCCCGCCTCCTCCTCCGCCTCCTTGACGATGGCGGCCAGCGGGTCCTGCTCGTCGAGCAGCCCGGCGATCGCCTCGATCATCGGCGCGGGGTGGCCGTTGACGTAGGCCGGGTAGCGGAACTGGCGCACCAGCAGCACGGTGCCGCGCGCGGGATCGTAGGGCAGGATGACGGCGCCGTTGCCGCGGTCGTAGGTCTCGCGGGTCAGCGACTGCCAGCTGCCGTCGCGGCGGCGATACTCGAACCGGGTGCTGCGCAGCACGTAGTGCCGGTCCGACAGCAGCTGCACGTCGTGGACCCGGATGTCGTCGGGCGCCTCGGCCATCGGCGGGACCTCCCTCAGCGCGGCGACAGCACCATGATCATCTGTCGGTTCTCCATGCGCGGCATCTGCTCGACCTTGGTGCGCTCGTCCATGTCGTCGCGTATGCGCTCGAGCACCTTCACGCCGAGATCCTGGTGGGCCATCTCGCGTCCGCGGAAGCGCAGCGTGACCTTCACCTTGTCGCCCTCCTCGATGAACGAGCGCATGGCGCGCAGCTTCACCTGGTAGTCGTTCTCGTCGATGTTCGGCCGGACCTTGACCTCCTTGATCTCGATGACCTTCTGCTTCTTGCGCGCCTCGTTCTTCTTCTTCTGCT
>CAXTNB010000357.1:0-2667 GCA_964245385.1 uncultured Acetobacteraceae bacterium
TCGCCAGCGCCTGCATGTCGGCACCCGCGAGCCTGTGGGCGGAGCGCAACGGCGGCACGGTGTGGATCAGCACCTATACCAGGCACCTGCAGCGCCAGATCGAGGCCGAGCTGCGACGGCTGCACCCCGATCCGGCGCAGCGACGCCGGCGGGTGGTGCTGCGCAAGGGCCGGGAGAACTATCTCTGCCTGCTCAACCTGGAGGACGCGGTGGTGCAGGCGGAGGCCGGCGGGTCGCGCCAGGGAACGGCGCTGCAGGCGGCGGCGCTGATCCCGCTGGCGCTGCTGGCGCGCTGGGCCGCCGCCACCTCGGACGGCGACGTGCTGGGCGGCGACCTGCCCGGCTGGTTCGCCGAGATCTTCGGCCACGCCACCGTCTCCGGGCTCGCCGACCGACGCGGCGAGTGCATCCACGGCGCCTGCGGCCACTACCAGCGCTGCTACATCGAGCACGGCATACGGCGCGCGCGCGAGGCCGACCTGGTGGTGGCGAACCACGCCCTGGTGCTGACCCAGGCGGCCTACCACACGATGTCGGGCGGCGGCGCGGACGAGGACCAGGTGCCGACCCGCTACGTGTTCGACGAGGGCCACCACCTGCCGGAGGCGGCGGACAGCGCCTTCTCCGCCGAGCTGTCCGGGGTCGAGGCGGCGGAGCTGCGACGCTGGCTGCTCGGCGCCGAGGGCGGCCGCTCGCGCGCCCGCGGCCTGCGCCGCCGGCTCGACGAGCTGGTGGCCGGGCAGGCGGAGCTGGAGACGCCGATGGAGGCGGCGCTGCTGGCGGCACGCGCCCTGCCCGCTCCCGGCTGGTCGATGCGGCTGACCGAGGCGGAGCTGCCGCTGGCGACGGCCGAGCCCGCGCCCGCCAATCCGACCGAGGCGCTGCTGGCGCTGCTGCGCCGGCAGGTGCTGGCGCGCCTGTCCGGCGGCGGCCGACGCCAGGCCGAGACGAGCGAGTGCGACCTGCATCCGGTCGACGAGGCGCTGGTGCGGGCGGCGGCGGCGCTGGAGCGGGCGCTGCTGCGCATCGTCGAGCCGCTGCGCACGCTGGTGAGCCGCCTCGCCTCGCGCCTCGAGGAGGCCGCCGACAGCCTGGACAGCGCCGCGCGCGGACGCATCGAGGCGATGTGCCGGGTGATCCAGCGTCGCGCGGTGACGCGGCTGGAGGCCTGGATCCACATGCTGCGCGCGCTGCCGGAGCCGCCGGCGACGGGCCTCGCGCCGACCCACGTCATGTTCCTGCGCCTGGACCGTCGGCCCGGCCCGCGTGCCGCGGACCGCGACGTCGGCCTGCACCGGCACTGGCTCGACCCGACGATCCCGTTCGCCCAGGCGCTGGCAGCACCGGCGCACGGCATCCTGATCACCTCGGCGACGCTGCGCGACGAGACCGGCCTCGACGCGAGATCCGCCTGGGAGGCCGCGGAGGCGCGCACCGGTGCCATCCACCTGCCCTCGCCGGCGCTGCGCGCGGCACTCGCCAGCCCGTTCGACTATGCCCGGCAGACCCGCGCCTTCATCGTCGGCGACGTCGCCCACGACGATCCCGAGCAGCTCGCCGGCGCCTACCGCGCGCTGTTCCTGGCCGCGGGCGGCGGCGGGCTGGGGCTGTTCACCGCGATCAGCCGGCTGCGCCAGGTGCAGCAGCGGCTGGCGGAGCCGCTGGAGCGGGCCGGCATCCCGCTGTTCGCGCAGCACGTGGACGCGATGGACAATGCGTCGCTGGTCGACGTGTTCCGCGCCGAGCGCGACAGCTGCCTGCTCGGCACCGACGCGATGCGGGACGGCGTCGACGTGCCGGGAGCGGCGCTCCGCCTCGTCGCGTTCGAGCGCGTGCCCTGGATGCGCCCCGACATCCTGCACCGGGAACGACGGCTGCACCTGTCGGGCGGCGAACCCGCCAGCTACGACGACCGGATCGTGCGCCTTCGGCTTCGGCAGGCGTTCGGCCGGCTGATCCGGAGTGGAAGCGACCGCGGCGTCTTCGTGCTGCTGGACCGCCGGATGCCGAGCCGGCTGCTCGGCGCGTTTCCGGACGGCGTGGTGCCGGAACGCCTCGGTCTCGCGGCGGCGGCGGCGCGAACGGCGGCCTTCCTCTCGGAACGCTGACTTCCCAAGCCCCGCCCACCGATGCAGGTTGCGCCGCAAAGGAGGACCCCATGGACATGGAGATCCAGACGGACACGGCACTCGATCCGCAGGAAGCGCTGATCTGCACGATGGTGCTGGTCGCGGCGGCCGACGGCGCGGGCATCTCGGACCGCGAGATCGGCGTGATGTCGGGCCTGGTGCAAACGCTGCCGATCTTCCAGGACGTGTCGAGCGAACGGCTCGATCACGCGATGGAGGCCGCGATCGGCCTGCTTCGCGAAGAGGACGGGCTCAACCACGCCGCTCGCCTCGTGCGGACCGCGCTCGAGCCGCGGCTCCGCGAAACCGCCTACGCGCTCGCCTGCGAGGTGGTCGCGGCATCGGCGAAGGCGAACCAGCCGCTGCTGCAGATGCTGGAGTTCGTGATGGCGGAGCTCGGCGTCGATCCGCTGGTCGCCGCCGCGATCGAGCGCGGCGCCCGGGCACGGCATCAGCGGATGACGCGTGATTAGCGACGAGGCGGCGGACGAGACGCTCTCCCGGGCAAGGCCCGGGAGAGCGATCGACGGGTCAGAAC
>CAXTNB010000357.1:2677-3225 GCA_964245385.1 uncultured Acetobacteraceae bacterium
CCGTTATACGGGCCGATCGGATTGCCGGCAAATGGTCCGCTGGTGAAGTTACCCGCGGCTGTCGGCGTGATCTGCTTGTAGACGTAGGCGAAGTAGGTCTTGTTGAACAGGTTGATGATGTTGAGGTCGAAATCCAACTTCTTCAGGTAACCGACACCGAGCTGCTTTACCGGCATCGAGTAGTTCAGGTCGAGATTGAAAATGACAAAAGGTTCGATCCCGCCATTCGGGTCGTAGGTCGTCGCACCGTTCGTGAAGGTATAGTAACCATAGGTCCCGAACGGAGACACACTGGGTAGCGGACCGAGGTTCTGAAACCCGGTCACGTCGTAGCTCGTGCTCTGGCGGCCGGTATACTGGCCCTCGAAGCGGGCGTGGAACTCGTCGCCGTGCAGGAACCAGCTGTGGTGGTCGTAGTCGAAGCCGGCGTTCGCGAGCCATGACGGGATGCCGGTGACCGGCGTCCCACGGATGACGTCGCCGAACTGATCCTCCTGCACCGTGACGCTGCCGACGTCCGTCGCCAGGTAGACGGCACGGACATGCGA
>CAXTNB010000358.1:0-3218 GCA_964245385.1 uncultured Acetobacteraceae bacterium
GTCTTCTGGATGCAGAACGAGCGAGGATCGGCCTTGCGGCCGTTGCTGAACTCGGGTCCGTGCTGGCTCCAGTTGGAGAACCGGCATTCCGACAGGCAGCCCATGCAGGCGATCTGGTCGGCGACGATCTGCGCCGCGTGCTCGGGCGTCTCGAACACCAGCGTCGAGTCCGGCGTGCGCAGCGCCTCGGTGTAGCCGTCCAGGGCCCAGTCGCGGGTGCGCGCCAGGTCGGCCGCGGCGAGGTAGACCACGCGTCGGCGCGCGCCGACGCCGAACGGCGCCACGTGCTCGCCGAGCGGCTCGGTCGAGTACGCCACCTGACGTTCGGAACGGCCGCGCAGGTCGCGCAGGAAGCTGTTGTTCACCGCCGACGAGTAGAAGCCGGTGGGGCTGAACTTGTTGAGGAACACGTCGCCCTTCTGCAGCCGCAGCAGCTGCTGCTTCCAGGCCTCCGGGATCGGGCTCTCCCGGGTCAGCAGCGGCCGGGTGCCGAACTGGAACGCGATCGGGCCGAGGTCGGGATTGTCGATCCAGTCCTCCCACTCCTCCAGCCACCAGACGCCGCCGGCCATGATGATCGGGGTGTCGCCGAGGCCGAAGGTGCGCATGGTGCGCCGCAGCTCGAGCACGCGCGCCAGCGGCGCCTGCGGCTGCGACGGATCCTCGCTGTTGGACAGGCCGTTATGGCCGCCCGCGAGCCAGGGATCCTCGTAGACGACGCCGCCGAGCAGGCTCGCCGCCTTGTGGTAGGCGCGCTTCCACAGCGCGTTGAAGGCGCGCGCCGAGGAGACGATCGGGTAGTAGTGCACGTTGAAGCGGGCGGCGATGTCGGAGAGCCGGTACGGCATCCCGGCGCCGCAGGTCAGGCCGTTGATCAGCCCGCGTGCGCCTTCCAGCACGCCGGTGATGACGCGCTCGGCGGCACCCATCTCCCACAGGATGTTGGCGTGGATGCGGCCCTGGCCGCCGGCGTATTCGTGCGCCGCGCGCGCCTGGGTGACGCCGCCGGCGATGGCGTAGTTCACCATCTCCTCGTGACGCTCGCGCCGGGTGCGGCCGTGGTAGATCTGCGGGATCGGTCGTCCCGCCTCGTCGAAGCTGTCCGCGTTGACGATGCTGACGGTGCCGGTGCCGCCCGCCGCCGCCCAATGGCCGGAAGAGACGCCGGTCGAGACCGAGACCCCCTTGCCGCCCTCGATCAGGGGCAGAACCTCGGCTCCGCCCATCCTGATCGCGTTGATCGTCTTCATCACGCTCGCATTCGCTCCGCCCCGTTCCGACCGTTCCCGGTTCCGCGTCCTCAAGTCACGAAACCGGAGTCGGTTGCCCCGGCGCCGTGTCAGGGGAACCGGCTGGCCGTCTCAGTCGGTTACAGATCGTGACGGACCCGCGGTCTCACAAGATCGCATCCCGTCTGAAAATAGATCACTCGACCGCGTCCACCTCGACCCGGCGCTCGCGTCCGCCCTTGCCGCCGACGCTGTCGCTGATGTCCGCGCCGGTCGCCTGATCCACCACGCGCATCGACAGCTTCACCTTGCCGCGATCGTCGAAGCCGAGCACCTTGACCTTCACGCTGTCGCCCTGCGCGACCACGTCCGTGGTCTTGGCGACCCGGCCCTGCGCCAGCTCGCTGATGTGCACCAGCCCGTCGCGCGCGCCGAGGAAGTTCACGAAGGCGCCGAAATCGGCCACCTTGACCACCTTGCCGGTGTAGATCACGCCGATCTCCGGCTCGGCGACGATGCCGCGTATGCGGTCGATCGCGCGCTGCGCCTGCTCGTCGGAACTGGCCGCGATCTTCACCGTGCCGTCGTCGTTGATGTCGATCTTGCAGCCGGTGGTCTCGACGATCTCGCGTATCACCTTGCCGCCGGTGCCGATGATGTCGCGCAGCTTCTCCTTGGGCACGGTGATCACGGTGATCTTCGGCGCCGTCGCCGACACCCCGGCGCGGCCCTGGGTGAGCGCCTTGGCCATCTCGCCCAGGATGTGCAGCCGGCCCTCGCGCGCCTGCTCGAGGGCGATCTTCATGATCTCGGGCGTGATCGAGGTGATCTTGATGTCCATCTGCAGCGACGTCACGCCCTGCTCGGTGCCGGCCACCTTGAAGTCCATGTCGCCGAGATGGTCCTCGTCGCCGAGGATGTCGGAGAGCACCGCGTAGCCGCGATCCTCCTTGATCAGCCCCATGGCGATGCCGGCGACGGCGCGCTTCAGCGGCACGCCGGCATCCATCAGCGACAGCGAGGTGCCGCACACGGTCGCCATCGACGACGAGCCGTTGCTCTCGGTGATCTCGCTGACCACGCGCAGCGTGTAGGGGAAGGCCTCCTTGCCGGGCAGCAGCGGGTGCACCGCGCGCCAGGCCAGCTTGCCGTGGCCGATCTCGCGACGGCCCGGCGAGCCCATGCGTCCCGCCTCGCCCACCGAATAGGGCGGGAAGTTGTAGTGCAGCATGAAGTTGGAGCGGTACTCGCCCTCCAGCGCGTCGATCACCTGCTCGTCCTGGCCGGTGCCGAGCGTGGTCACCACCAGCGCCTGCGTCTCGCCGCGGGTGAACAGCGCCGAGCCGTGCGCGCGCGGCAGGATGCCCACCTCGGCGACGATCGGCCGCACCGTGCGCAGGTCGCGCCCGTCGATGCGCAGGCCGGTCTCGAGCACGGCGCCGCGCACGATGTCGGCCTCCAGTTCCTTGAGCAGCGGCTTGGCCCGCTCGGCGTCGAGACCCTCCGCCTTCAGCGCCTCGGTGACCTGCTTCTTCGCGGCACCCACCTGCTCGTAGCGCGCCTGCTTGACCCGCTCCTTGTAGGCCTCGGCGAGGCCGGCGCGGCCCAGCGCCTCGACGCGCGCCTTCAGCGCGGCCTCCTCCGCGGACGGCTCGGCCAGCGTCCAGGGCGCCTTGGCGGCATGCTCGGCCAGCGCGATGATCGCCGCGATCACCGGCTGGAACGCGGCGTGGCCGAAGGTCACGGCGCCCAGCATCACCTCCTCGGTGAGCTCAGACGCCTCGCTCTCGACCATCAGCACGCCCTCGCCGGTGCCGGCGAGCACCAGGTCGAGCGCGCTCTGCTTGACCTGATCCAGCGTCGGGTTGAGCACGTACTCGCCTTCGATATAGCCGACGCGGCAGCCGGCGATCGGCCCGAAGAACGGGATGCCCGACAGGGTCAGCGCCGCCGAGCAGCCGATCATGGCGACGATCGCCGGATCGTTCT
>CAXTNB010000359.1:0-3213 GCA_964245385.1 uncultured Acetobacteraceae bacterium
TGCTGCGCCGGGCCAACATCGACATCTCTTGCGAGAAGGCGTTCGCGACCCGCTATCCCGACGCCTAGGAGCGGCTGCTGATGGACACGGTGCGCGGCTACCCGGTGCTGTTCATGCGTCGCGACGAGGTCGAGACCGCCTGGAGCTGGGTCGAGCCGATCCTCGACGCCTGGAGCCGCGGGCCGGACACGCTGCACCACTACGGCGCGGGAAGCTGGGGACCCGACGCCGCGCGACGGCTGATCGAGGCCGACGGCCATGTCTGGCACGAGGAGATGCGCTAGGTGGCACGCTCCAGGGGCGGCGCGCGCGCCGCTCCGCCCGCGGCCGCGCCGGTGCCGCGCCCGGCGGCGCCGCCGCTCTGGACGCCGCGCCAGCTCGCCGCCCGCATCGGCGTGATCGTGCTGAGCGGCGTGCTGATCGTGGTGCTGCACTTCACCGGCACGCTGGACGCGGTGCAGCGGCGCATCTTCCCGCAGCCGGTGCACTGGAGCGACGACTACTCGGTGGTCGAGCACCTGCGCGACCTCGTGGTGCGGGACGGACTGACCCGGGACGCGCGGGACTGCCTGCTGTTCATCATCGACGGCAACGACCCGCCGGAGGCGCAGCGCATGCGGGTCATGGAGAAGCACAACGCGCGCTGCCCCGGGCCGCCCGGGGTGCTGCCCCGCCTGTTCACGCTCCGGGTCGACCGGTCCCGCGGCCTGGTCGAGGACGACCGGGGCAGTCCCGGCCAGTTCCATCCCACGCCGTGAGCGATCCGGGGTCTTGCCCCGCGCCGTGGGGCGAGGCAAACCGGGAGCCCGGCGCCGATAATCGGGAGACCCCATGGCTTCGCAGACAGACACCGCCCCCGGCAGCGGCGACCAGCACGGCCATGAGGACGCGGCCGGCACGACGCGCCGCGACTTCCTGACCCTGCTGACCGGTGCCGCGGCGGTGGTCGGCGTCGGCGGCTTCGTCTGGCCGTTCCTCGACAGCCTGTCGCCGGCGGGCAGCAGCGACAGCGCCAACGCCGATGTCGACGTCGACCTCTCCAAGCTCGCCCCCGGCCAGCAGGTGGTCGTGGTCTGGCGCGGCAAGCCGGTGTTCGTGGTGCATCGCAGCCCCGACGCCCTGATCAAGCTGCAGGACACCAACCTGACCAACCGGCTGCGCGACTGGACCTCCAAGGAGCGCCAGCAGCCCGACTACGTGGTGAACTGGCATCGCTCGATCGCGCCCGAGTACGGCGTGATGGTGGGGATCTGCACCCATCTCGGCTGCGTCCCCGGCTACGTGCCGAACCCCTCGCCGACCGAGCCGGTCGCGAACTGGCCGGGCGGCTACGCCTGCCCGTGCCACGGCTCCAAGTTCGACCTCGCGGGACGCGTGTTCACCGGCTCGCCCGCGGGCTACAACCTGCCGGTGCCGCCGTACTCGATGCCCAGCAAGACCAGCCTGAGGATCGGCACCAGCCCCGACGACCTCGAGTTCGACTTCGAGAGCATCCGCCAGCTCTGAGGCCACAGGCCGGCGTACCGGCAGGGCGCGGGGACGAGGCCCGGCAGCGCTTGAGGCTTGACTATTTCATAACGGTATCGTTACTTGCGGGCCGACATCGGCCGGGCCGCGCCGTGCGAGGGCTCGCTGCGGGCCGACGCGGATGCTGCGGCGAGGAGCGGACATGGCGAACGACACCTTCACGCCGATCGTCGCCGGCGGCACCGGCGGCAACGCCGCCGCCACGATCCACTCGACCATGCTCGGCTAAACGCTGCTCGTCGACGGGACCTGCACCGTCGACCAGGTGGTGTTCGGCAGCATCGGCGGCCGCGCGAGCCCCTCGCCGCCTGAACCGGCGCCGAGCCCATGACCAGACCGGAATGATCAAGACGTTACGATAACGCTCCTAACTGGGCGCCGTGCCTGCGGCTCTAGCCCTGATGCCGCGCCTCGCGCGCGGCCTCGCGGCGATCCGTCACGATCCAACCGACACGAGGTGCCTGCATGGCCAGCACGTTCAACCAGAACGTCAAGCAGACCACCGGCAGCTATGCCAACGACTACCTGTGGTCGACGGCGGCGAACTGGTCCACCGGCATCGTCCCCGGTGCTGCCGACAGCGTGGCCCTGAACCTGACCAAGGGCGGCGCCTCGGTCGTCGACGGCACGGTCACCGTCGCCTCCGTCACCTTCGACACCGCCGGCACCCTGCTGGTCGGCGGCGCCCTGACCACCGGTTCGCTCGGCGTCGTCACCGACCTCTCGGCGGACACGGTCTCGGTGCTGTCCGGCGCGAACCTTCAGCTCAGCGGCAACCTGGCGCTGGGCTCCAACAGCGAGGTCGACGTCGCCGGCAGCCTCACCGCCAGCACGCTGGCCTTCACGCCGAGCGGCGCCACCGACCTGAGCTCGCGGCTCGACATCACCACGGGCAGCCTCACCGTCGGCAGCAAGCTCGACCTGACCGGCGTCGGCAGCGCCAGCCTCGCCGCGGGTGCGACGCTGAACGTCGGCAACCTGACGATGAGCAACGGCACGCTGGATCTCGCCGGCACCGCGACCATCGCCGGCCTCGCCCTGAAGGGCAGCGGCCCGACCATCGAGGGCAGCGTCCGCGTCGGCCAGCTCGGCGGCGGCAGCGTCACGGTCGATCACGGCGGCGCGCTCGAGGTCACGTCGTCGACCAACAGCCTGCTCTCCGCCGGCGGCGACGCCTTCACCCTCGACGGCGGCACGCTGACGCTGGACGCCACGGTCGGGCTGATCGCCGGCACCAGCTTCCTGTTCGGCGCCACCGCCAGCGACGGCACCAGCCGGCTGGATGTCGCCGATCCCGCCGCCTTCAGCGCCGGCAAGTTCGCCGACGCGATCACGTCCCTCGACGTCGGCGACAGCCTGCAGTTCGGCACTGCCCAGTTCTCCGCCGCCAGCTACAGCAGCGCCAGCCACAGCATCACGCTGACCGGCAGCGGCGGCACCGCGAGCGAGACGCTGAGCAACGTCACGCTGGCCGCCGGCATCACGCCGAGCTTCAGCCTGAGCACGGCGGCGAACGGCGGCACGATCGTGACGCTGAACTGCTTCCTCGCCGGCACGCGGATCGAGACCCCGTCCGGGCCGATGGCGATCGAGACGCTGGTGGAAGGCGACACGGTGCTGGCCGTCGAGGACGGCAGGCGCGTGCCGAGGACGGTGCGCTGGGTCGGCGCGCGCACCGTCCTCGGC
>CAXTNB010000360.1:0-1434 GCA_964245385.1 uncultured Acetobacteraceae bacterium
GCGCTGGCCGACCTGGCCGCCGCCAACCTGGTGCGCGACCGCAGGCAGTTCGACGCCCAGGCGATCAGCCGCGCCACCCTGGACGCCGACGAGAGCAACCTGCGCGCCGACCAGGCGCAGGTCGCGGCGACGCGGGCGCAGATGGCCGAGAAGGTGGTGCGCGCCCCGTTCGCCGGCCGGCTCGGCATACGCGGCGTCGACGTCGGCCAGTACCTGACCGCCGGCACCGCCATCGTGACGCTGCAGGCGCTGGACCCGATCTACGTCGACTTCTCCGTCCAGCAGCAGGCGCTGAGCCGGCTGCGTCCCGGCCAGCCGGTCGAGGTGACGGTCGATGCCTGGCCCGGCCGGGTGTTCCGCGCCGCCGTCGCCTCGATCAACAGCCGCGTCGACTCCGCCAGCCGGATGGTGATGGTGCGCGCCCAGCTCGACAACCACGACCGCGCGCTGCTGCCGGGCATGTTCGCGGTGGTCGAGGTCGATACCGGCGCCCCGGAGCAGCGCCTGACGCTGCCGCAGTCGGCGATCAGCTACAACCCGTACGGCAACTTCGTCTACGTGGTGGCACCCGGCCGGCACGGCGGGCTGGTGGCGCAGTCGCGGGTGATCGAGATCGGCGCCGTGCGCGGCGACCAGGTGTCGATCCTGTCCGGCGTGGCGCCGGGCGAGCAGGTGGTCACCGCCGGCCAGCTCAAGCTGCGCAGCGGCGCGCCGGTGCTGGTCGACAACCGCGTGCTGCCCTCCGAGGCCGCGTCGCCGACGCCCGAGGACGAGTAGGGATCCGGATGCGGAGCACGCCCCGATGCGCCTGACCGAACTCTTCATCCGCCGGCCGGTGCTGTCCTGCGTGGTCTCGGTGCTGGTGCTGGTGTTCGGGCTGCGCGCCGAGCAGGCGCTGCCGGTGTCGCAGTTCCCGCACACGGTCAGCGGCACCATCGAGGTGCAGACCTTCGACTACGGTGCCGATCCCGCCACCATCGCCGGCTTCATCACCACGCCGCTGGAGGGCGCCATCGCCCAGGCCTCGGGGATCGACACCCTGACCTCGACCAGCACCACCAGCCTGAGCGACATCACCGTCAAGCTGAAGCTGAACGAGGACCCGGCGCGCGCCCTCGCCGAGATCCAGGCCTACGTCACCTCGGTCACCTCGCAGCTGCCGCAGGGCACCCAGGCCTCCTCGATCATGCTGTCGGCCGACGTGCGCGAGGTGCTGGACCTCAGCGTCTACAGCGACACCCTGACACCGGCACAGGTCGCCGACTACGTGCACCGGCTGATCGCGCCGCGCCTGCAGGCGGTGGCGGGGGTGCAGCAGGTGAACGTGCAGGGCAGCCCGAGCCTGGTGATGCGCGCCTGGATCGACCCGGAGAAGCTCGCCGCCTACGGCATGACCGCGAGCGACGTGCAGAGCGCGCTGGCGGCCAACAACTT
>CAXTNB010000360.1:1444-1852 GCA_964245385.1 uncultured Acetobacteraceae bacterium
TCGTCAACCTCGACATCAACTCCGGCCTGCACACGGTGGAGCAGTTCCGCCAGCTGGTGGTGCGACAGCACGGCGACCGGATCATCCGCCTGGGCGACGTGGCGCGCCTCGCCTTCGGCTCGGATCCGGACAATTTCAGCGTCAACACCAACGACAAGAGGGGTGTCTATATCGACATCCACCCCACGCCGGCGGCGAACGCGCTGACCGTCTCGGCGGCGCTGAAGCAGAAGATCGCGGAGATCCGCGCGCAGATGCCGCCGGCGATGCACATCGTCGTGCTCAGCGACGCCGGCGACTTCATACGCATCTCGATCCGCGAGGTGGCGATCACGCTGGCCGAGGCGCTGGGCATCGTCTCGCTGGTGGTGTTCGCCTTCCTGGGCTCGCCGCGCTCGGTGCTGATCC
>CAXTNB010000360.1:1862-3212 GCA_964245385.1 uncultured Acetobacteraceae bacterium
GATCGGCCTCGTCGTCGACGACGCCATCATCGTGGTCGAGAACGTCAACCGGCACATCGCCGGCGGCATGCGCCCGCTCGCGGCCGCCGCACAGGCGGCGCGCGAGCTCACCCTGCCGATCCTGGCGATGACGGTGGTGCTGATCTCGGCCTACATCCCGGTCGGGCTGCAGGGCGGGCTCACGGGCGCGCTGTTCACCGAGTTCGCCTTCACCCTGGCCGGCTCGGTCACGGTCTCGGCCCTGCTGGCGCTGACGCTGTCGCCGATGATGTGCTCGAGGCTGCTGCGGACGCGCGGCAGCGGCACCGCGCGCAGCGCCTCCGAGCGGCTGGAGGACGCGATCGAGGCCGCACTCGGACGCATACAGGCCGGCTACTCGAGGTTGCTGCGGCTGTCGCTGCGCGCCCGCCCCCTGGTGCTGGCGTTCGGGCTCGCGGTGCTGGTCAGCATCTGGTTCCTCTACACCGGCTCGAAGGGCGAGCTGTCGCCGCCGGAGGATCAGGGCTTCCTGATCATCAACGGACAGGGTGCCCCGGACGCGACGCTGGACCAGCTGTCGCTGTACGACCGGCAGATCATCGGCATCTACACCTCGCCGCCGGAGCGGCAGGGCTACTGGCACGTGGTGTCGCCGCCCGCGTTCGAGGGCGGGCTGGTGCTCACGCCGGGGGACAAGCGCCGGCGCAGCGTGGTCGACGTCGCCGCCGAGGTGCAGGCCGCACTCTCCCACGTCGCCGGTGCCGAGATGGCGGTGTTCACGCCGCCCTACCTGCCCGGCGCGCACGGCCTGCCGATCGGCTTCGTGCTGGAGGGCGCCGGCAGCTTCGACGACCTGAACCGGGTCTCGGACGATTTCCTCGCCCGGGTGCGGGCCAGCGGCCTGTTCGCCTACGCCGACAAGGACCTGAAGATCGACCAGCCGCAATCCACCATCGTGGTCGACCGCGACAAGCTCTCGACGCTGGGCGTCAGCATGAGCGACGTCGGATCGGCGCTGAACGCGATGCTCGGCGGCAACTATGTCGGCTTCTTCTCCAACGACGAGCGCTCGTACAAGGTCGAGCCGCTGGTCGCCCGGCGCTACCGGCTGAACGCCGCCCAGGTGCTGGACTACCCGGTCGCCACCGTGCACGGCACCTCGGTGCCGCTCTCCTCGGTGGCCCGGATCCGACAGTCGGTGGTGCCGGAAGGCGTGGTGCACTTCCAGCAGCTCAACGCCACCACGATCAGCGCGGTGCCGGCGACCGGCGTCACCCAGGCGCAGGCCTACGCCTACCTGCAGTCGCTGGCGCGCGACACCCTGCCGGCCGGCTACGGCACCGACACGGTGGGGCCGCTGCGCCAGTACGT
>CAXTNB010000361.1:0-3207 GCA_964245385.1 uncultured Acetobacteraceae bacterium
CGCCGCGCCCGCGCTGGGTCAGGGTGCCGTCGCCCGACTGCGCGGCCGCGGCGAGACGCGCCGGGGTGACGCGGGCGAGGCTCGGGTCGTAGCTGTTGGTCGAGACCCACATCGAGCGGCGCAGCGCCGCGAGCTGGGTCGGCGTCAGGGGTGATGCGAGCTCGATCCGCGACGGGTTCGCCGCGTAGCGGACGTCGTGCAGGACGAGGCGCGGCGGGATCGCCATGGTCTGGTTGTAGAGCGAGACCATGTCGTAGCCGCTGTACTTGGCCATCGCCGGCACGCCCGCCTCGAAGCCGCCGTTCACCCCGGCCCGGCTCCCGGTCAGGGGTCGTTCCGTGGTCACCAGCGACAGCAGGGTGCCGGTGTCGTAGTAGCCGTAGGGGGCGCCCCTGATGGTGAGCGAGCCGCCGCCGCTGGTCTCCGTCCCGTCGGCGAGGCCGCCGTACAGGCCGCCGATGGAGAGGCTGTCGGGCGAGGTGTAGGGGTCGCCGCTTCCCTGCGCCGCGGACGGGAAGGCCGAGATGCGCGGGCTGCCGCCCTCGCGCGCGGGCCGTGGATCCACGACGGCGGGTGCGGGGTTCACGACGAAGCCACCTTGGCCGGTCGCGGCGGGCGCCTGTGCCGAGGCGGGCAGTGCCGCGCCGAGCGGCGAGGCGGCCAGCAGGATCGCGAGCGCGCGCCTCATCCGCGCGTCCGGGTGGCGCCCGCGCGCATCAGCCGATCCCGGCGAGGCGGAGGAACTTCAGGCTGGTCTCGTCGAGCTCCTTCATGCTCGGGCTCGCGCGGACCGCCGCCTTCACGTCCTCGAGCCTGGTGCGGTAGGCGGAGCGCACCAGTGCCGCCGCCGACGCGACCTGAGGAAGCGACAGCAGGGTGCTCAGCTCGTGGTCGAGCTTGGCGCGATAGGCGAGCATGCCGTTGACGAACGGCTGCTCCGGCGCGTCGCTCTGTCTCATGAAGTTCTTGATCCAGTCATTGTTCAGCGACTTGATCGAGATCCCGGTGGCCATCGGATGGTCGCCGCGGTTGCGGGAACTCTTCCACAGCCACTCCTCCGCCGATTTGAAGAAGTAGTGATAGATGCAGATGTTCTCGGCATTGAAGTTGTCGGCGAAGCCCGCGTCGGCGTGGAATCCGGTCGGGTTGTTGCGGTAGGCGTGCAGGTCGCCGGTCGAGAGGCGATACACGTAGGCGCTCCGCTCGTCCGTCACCGGCGTGTGCGAGCGCGAGCTCAGCATCAGCCTCGGCCGGAAGATCGTCTTGATCAGCCTGTATCCGTCGCCGATCAGGGCGATGTCGACCAGGCGCGTGTTGCGCCGGGTCATCAGCTCGTCGAGGCAGCCGATCTCGTCGTTGGAGCCGATGAACTTCCAGTTCATCGCGATCGCGTCGACCTCGCGCTTGCTCTGCCAGCGCAGGAAATCCGTGATCGAGGTGAAACGGGCCGGGTTCGGAACGAGGAACTCGTCGGCGTCCAGCACGAGCGCCCACTCGAAGTCGAGGATGTCCGGCAGCATGCCGAAGGCGTGGCCGTAGGCCTTGTCCTGCGCCGGCACCCCGGGGCTGATCTCGCTGTTGATCCAGGTGATGATCCCGGCGTTCGCCAGCGTGGAGAGCAGCTCGTCCGAGCGGTCGTCGTTGTTGTTGCTGTAGATATAGCACCATTCGAAGCCGATCGAGCGGTGATGGGCGATCCATTCCAGCAGGTAGATGCCCTCGTTGCGCGCCGACATGACCATGCAGGCGCCGCGCCGCGGCGTCACCGCGCGGCGCGCGAACGCGTTGCAGGCGTGCGACAGGGAGACGAACTGTCCGTTGCGGCCCTCCGTCGCCAGGCGATCGAACTCCGCACCGATCGTGGTCCGGACGGTCGAACCCGCGACCGCCGCCGCGCCCTCCCGGACGAAGGCGCGGCGGCCCTTCAGCCACGCCGCGAGCGCGCCGATCCCCCTGGTCGCCCAGAAATTCTCCGGATCATGGTCGATCAGACGCGACAGCAGCGCCGGCCGGTTCAGGAAGCTCTCGGACAGGGCGGAGATCTCGGCGATGCCGAGCAGCGGCAGCAGCCCGTTCAGCGCGCTGGCGGCGTAGCGGCTCTCCGAGGCCAGGATGAAGCCGATGAGCGCGTCCACGCCGAGGCCGTGCGCGGTCAGCTCGTGCATCGCGGCGGCCACGGCGGCGGTCGGCTCGGCGACCTGATCGGGCGCCAGCGCCTCGAGGGAGAAATACTCCCACTCCTTGGCCTGGGCGCGGCTGGCGGTGACCGCGGCCAGGGTGCCGGGCTTTCCGATCGGAGGCGCGCTCAGGTAGCGGCCATGGAGCGGGTCGTGGATGGTGGTCTGCCCGCTCGCGGCGGAGCGCGTGACGTGGAGCGGAAGCTCCATGTTGCGAAAGCTGCTGAACTGCAGCGTGATCGGCAGCACGCGCTGCGCGTTGACGACGAGGAACAGCAGGTCCGGCCGATGCGGCAGGACGAAGCCGATGACCGGCATGGCTTCCGGCTCGGGCGACGCGCCCGGCGCGCAGATCACCATGCCGGACGTCACCTGGGCACAGATCCTGGTGCCATGAAACGAAGAGATGGTGAAATACTCAGTCATGGTTCCTCATCGGAGTTCATTCGCACGAATGACGACGAGCCGACATCAGGGATCGCCGAACTGACCGATCCATGCTGCCACGACCAGCGGCGGATCGCCAACTCCGCAAGCTATCCGCGACCCCGAGGCGGCCATCGGCACTCTCGCAGTCGCCGCCGCGGTGCCCCTCGCACGTACGATTCACAGGCATAACAATCACGTGATGCTGTTCGGCTCGCCGAGTCCGCTGCGGGCTTCTAGGCGATGCCGGCCTGCGGCAGACTGGAGGGCGACGCGCTCGCCCGCCACGGCCGCGGCGCGTGGAGGATCCGTCATGCCGCCGCTGCACCCCATCGCCGGTCATCCGTCCGACGCGGAGGCTGGCGGCGACCGGCCGCTGGCGACGCTGTCGCGTATCGCGACCAGCCGTCCGGTCGCCATGGGTGCCGGGGGCAATGCCAGCCTGAACGGCGGGACCTACAGCTTCGCCGAGCTGTGGAGCAGCGAGAGCGCGTTCGACTTCGTCCGGCTGATCTACGCCAACGCCCAGGGGGGCTGCGGCTTCGCGGGGGGCGCGGCGCGGCGAGGGCCGCCGGCGGCCCCCCCGCGGCGCCCGCCGCCGACC
>CAXTNB010000362.1:0-3207 GCA_964245385.1 uncultured Acetobacteraceae bacterium
AGCAGCGCCCAGGGCGCGTGCTCGCGCGAGCTGCCGCAGCCGAAATTCTCGTGCGTGATCAGGATCCCCGCCCGCCGGAACGGCTCCCGGTTGAGCACGAACTCCGGCCGCTCCGCGCCGCCCTCGAAGCGCATGGCGTCGAACAGGTTCATGCCCAGCCCGGAGCGCTTGATGGTCTTGAGGAAGCGCGACGGGATGATCTTGTCGGTGTCGATGTTGGCTTCCGGCAGCGGGGCCGCGATCGCCGTCAGGATGGTGAAGGGCTGCATCAGCCGAGCTCCCGCACGTCGGTCAGGCGGCCGGTGACCGCGGCGGCGGCGGCCATCGCCGGCGACAGCAGGTGGGTGCGCCCACCCGGGCCCTGCCGGCCCTCGAAGTTGCGGTTCGAGGTCGAGGCGCAGCGCTGCCCCGGCCTGAGCTTGTCCGGGTTCATCCCCAGGCACATCGAGCAGCCCGCCTCGCGCCACTCGAACCCAGCCTCGCGGAAGATACGGTCCAGCCCTTCGCGCTCCGCCTGCAGCTTCACCAGCCCCGAGCCGGGCACCACCATCGCGCGCACGCCCTCGGCCACGCGACGGCCGGCGGCGACGCGGGCGGCGGCGCGCATGTCCTCGATGCGGGCGTTGGTGCAGGAGCCGATGAACACCACGTCCACCGGCACGTCGGACAGCTTCTGTCCGGCGCCGAGGCCCATGTAGTCGAGCATGCGCTGCATCCGCGCGCGACGCTCCGCGTCGTCCACCGCCGCCGGATCGGGCACCGCACCGGTGATCGGCACCACGTCCTCGGGGCTGGTGCCCCAGGTGACCATCGGCGCGATCGCCGCCGCGTCGAGCGCCACCTCGCGGTCGTAGGCGGCGTCCGGATCCGACGCCAGCGTCCGCCAATGCGCGACCGCGCGCTCGAACGCCTCGCCGCGCGGCGCGAACGGCCGGTCCCTGACGTAGGCGAAGGTGGTCTCGTCGGGCGCGATCAGCCCGGCGCGCGCTCCCGCCTCAATCGACATGTTGCAGATCGTCATCCGCCCGGCCATGTCGAGGCCGCGGATCGCGGATCCCGCGAACTCGATCACGTGGCCGGTGCCGCCGGCGGTGCCGATGCGGCCGATGATCGCCAGCATCACGTCCTTGGCGCTGACGCCCACGGCCAGCTCGCCCTCGACCGAGACGCGCATGTTCTTCGCCGGCCGCTGCACCAGCGTCTGCGTCGCCAGCACGTGCTCGACCTCCGAGGTGCCGATGCCGAAGGCCAGCGCGCCGAGCGCGCCGTGCGTCGAGGTGTGGCTGTCGCCGCAGACGATGGTCATGCCCGGCAGCGACAGCCCCTGCTCCGGCCCGATGATGTGCACGATGCCCTGCCGCGACGACAGCAGCGGGAAGTACGGCACGCCGAACTCGGCGACGTTGCGCTCCAGCGTCTCGATCTGCAGCCGGCTCTCCGGCTCCTCGACCGGCAGGCTGCGGTCGCTGGTCGGCACGTTGTGGTCGACCACCGCGATGGTGGCGTCCGGCCGCCGCACGCCGCGTCCGCTCAGCCGCAGCCCCTCGAAGGCCTGCGGGCTGGTCACCTCGTGCACCAGGTGGCGGTCGATATAGATCAGCGCGGTGCCGTCATCGAGCGGCTCGACCACGTGGCTCTGCCAGATCTTGTCGAACAGCGTGCGGCCCGGGGCGGGGAGCGGCGTTGACGGATCGTGCATCGATCGACTTCCTCCGGAGGCTGACCCCGAACCGCTGCCTCGGCGGCGGCGCTACTCGGCGGCGGGTGCGGCCGCGACGTCGCGCGCCCGCTCGGCGATGCGCGCCGACTTGCCGCGGCGGCCGCGCAGGTAATACAGCTTCGCCCGACGCACGTCGCCGCGCCGCACCACCACGATCTCGGCGATGGTCGGCGCGTACAGCGCGAACACGCGCTCCACCCCTTCCCCGTACGAGATCTTGCGCACGGTGAAGTTGCTGTTCAGCCCCTTGTTGGAGCGCGCGATCACCACCCCCTCGTACGCCTGCACCCGGGTGCGCTCGCCCTCGACCACGCGCACCATCACCCTGACGGTGTCGCCGGGGATGAAGGCGGGCACCGGACGCGCCTCGGTGAGGCGGGCGATCTGCTCCGCCTCGTACTGCTGGATGACGTTCATGGTCGTATCCTCTCGGGTTCGGTCAGTTACGCCGCGCCGCCGGGGCGGGCAAGGCGGTGGATGAGGAGCGGGCGCGGCACCGCTCCCAGAGATCGGGCCGGCGCGCGCCGGTGTCGCGTTCCGCCGCGGTCCGACGCCAGGCGGCGATCGCGGCGTGGTCGCCCGACAGCAGCGGCTCCGGCACCGTCCGGCCCTGCCACTCGGCGGGCCTGGTGTAGTGCGGATATTCCAGCAGCCCGGCGGCGAAGCTCTCCTCCAGCGCGCTGGCCTCGCCGCCCATGACGCCGGGCAGCAGCCGCACCGCGCCGTCCAGCAGCACCAGCGCCGCCGGCTCGCCGCCGGAGAGCACGTAGTCGCCGATCGAGACCTGCTCGACCGCGCGCGCCTCCAGCACCCGCTCGTCGACGCCCTCGTAGCGGCCGCACAGCAGCACGATGCCGGGCGCCGCGGCGTAGCGGCGCAGGTCGTGCTGCTCCAGGCGTCGGCCGCGCGGGGTCAGGTAGACCAGCGGCCGCAGGTCGTCGGCCGGCACGCAGGCCCCGATCGCCGCGTCCAGCACGTCCGGCCGCATCACCATGCCCGCACCGCCGCCGAACGGGGTGTCGTCGACCGCGCGATGCCGCCCGATGCCGTGCGCGCGCAGGTCGTGCGCCTGCAGCGACCAGACCCCGCGCGCGAGCGCGCGGCCCGCCAGCGACAGCCCGAGGGACCCGGGGAACATCTCCGGGAACAGGCTGAGCACGGTGGCGCGCCAGCTCATGCCGACGGTCCCGAGCTGGACCGCGCCGGGTCCGGCCGCTCCGGCTCGCCGGGCAGCTCGATCTCGTCGGGGCGCACGACCAGCAGCCGCCCGGCGGCGAGGTCGATCTCCGGCACGCAGGCGCGGGTGAAGGGCAGCATCACGCTGCGGCCGACATGGCCGATCTCCAGGCTGGCGCCGGCGCCGTAATCGTGCACCGCCAGCACCGTGCCGAGCGGACGCTCCATGCCCTGGATGCGCTCGCGCGCCGACATCCCCACCAGGTCGGCGAGGTAGTACTCGTCCTCGTCCGGGTCGGGCAGGCGGTCGC
>CAXTNB010000363.1:0-2254 GCA_964245385.1 uncultured Acetobacteraceae bacterium
ACTTCTGCTTGACCGGCCACAGCAGCAGGCGGGCCTTGTCGAGGTTGGCGTTGTCCGGCCAGGAGTTCAGCGGCGCGAAGCGCTGCGTCCCGGAGCCCGCGCCGCCGCGCCCGTCGCCGATGCGGTAGGTGCCGGCACTGTGCCAGGCCATGCGGATGAACAGCGGCCCGTAATGCCCGTAATCGGCGGGCCACCAGTCCTGCGACGTGGTCATCAGCGCGAACAGGTCCTGCTTCACCGCTGCCAGGTCGAGCGTCCTGAACTCCGCGGCGTAGTCGAAGCCTTCACCCAGCGGGTCGGACTTGGTCGAGTGCTGGTGAAGGATCTTGAGGTTCAGCTGGTTCGGCCACCACTGCTGGTTAGACCTGGGCCACGCCGTCGAATTGTTTGCAGCCACCCCATGCATGGGGCACTGGCCGACGCTGTCTCCGTCCATCTTTCTCTCCCACTTCTGACCATATCTCCTAGCACAGCACGCGCGGGAGGTCACCCCCGCGACACTGTTCGCGCGTAATCGACAACTAAGACGCAAGCACACCGCGCGCATCGGAGCCAGTGATAGTCTAGATCTATTGCGAGCATCGGATCGTCTTATGATGCGGGTCTTGCTTGGTCTGATCGTCACCGCGCAGGCGCGCTGCCAGCGCAAGCAGCAGTGCACCGCGCGCGGCTGGATTGCCGAACCCCGCCTGATGCAGACTGCCGGACGCCGCAGCAGCGCGCCGACGAGCTAAAGCAGATGTCGCTCGGCTGCGCGACGATGGACGGGACGGGCCCTGCCGGTGCCGGAGATGGAGGAGCAGTTTCCTTGAGCACGATTCCGGACCACGCGGCGGCGATGCCGGCCGATCCGCATTCGGACGGCGGCCATGACAGCGAGATCGCGCGACGCTGCCTCGCCCGCGTGCGCGCGCGGCTGATCCCGGTCGTCATGCTGCTCTATTTCGTGGCCTATCTCGATCGCAACAATGTCGGCTTCGCCGCCCCCGAGCTACGGCACGACGTCGGCCTCACCGCCGCCTCGTTCGGCTTCGGCGCCGGCATCTTCTTCATCGGCTACTTCGTCTTCGAGGTGCCGAGCAATGCCGGGATGCATCGCTTCGGCGCGCGGCGCTGGATGGCGCGGATCCTGGTCAGCTGGGGGATCTGCGCCGCAGCATTTGCCCTGGTCAGGAACGCGTGGACGTTCGACCTGATCCGGTTCCTGCTCGGCGCCGCCGAAGCGGGATTCTCGCCCGCCATCCTGTACCTCTTCACGCTGTGGTTTCCGCAGCGCGAGCGGACGCGCGCGCTGGGCTTCTTCGTGCTGACGCAACCGATCGCGAACGCGATCGGAGCACCCGTGTCCGGCCTGCTGCTGTCCATGGAGGGGATGCTCGGGCTGCACGGATGGCAGTGGCTGTTCATCCTCGAGGGACTGCCGGCGGTGGCGCTGGGACTGCTGGCGCCGCTGCTGCTGACCGACCGGCCCGAGACCGCCGCCTGGCTTCCCGACGACGAGCGGCGCTGGCTCGCCGGCGCGCTGCGCCACGAGGCACGCGAGCGGCGGTCCGGCACCGCGGACGGCGGCTTCGTCGCCGGCATGAAGGACCGCCGTTTCATGGTGTATGCGGCGCTGAATTTCGGGCTGATCTGCGGCGTCTACGGGCTGAGCGTGTGGCTGCCCACCATCGTGCGCGCGCTGTCGGGCACGACCGCGCTCGGCACCGGCTTCCTGGTGCTGATCCCGTACTCGATCGCGGCCGTCGCGACCTTCTTCTGGAGCCGGCGCGCGGCGCGGACCGGCAGGATCGCGCAGCACGCGAGCATCAGCATCGCGATCGCCGCCGCGGCACTGGTCGGCGCCGGCCTGACGCTGCCCATCTCCGCGCCGTCGTCGATGGCCTTCCTGTGCGTGGCGTCCGCCGGCATCTACGCGTCGATCGCGCCGCTGCTCGCCATGCCGTCCGGCGTGCTCGCCGGGGCGGGTGCCGCCGCGGGGCTGGCGGTGACGAACTCCGTCGGCAACCTCGCCGGCTTCCTGTCGCCCTACGCGGTCGGGCTGCTGAAGGACTGGACCGGCGAAGACCGTGCCGGCCTGTTCTTCCTCGGCGCGTGCCTGGTCACGACGAGCATCGGCGTCCTGCTCTATGCCCGACGCAGGCCGGAAGGGCTGTTGGCGGATCGACCGGACGAGCGGTCGCAGGCTCAGGAGCGGTCCCGGGGGATGTAGCCAAGGTAGCGGCTGGCATCCTCGAGGTTCCACAGCATGTCC
>CAXTNB010000363.1:2264-3151 GCA_964245385.1 uncultured Acetobacteraceae bacterium
GCTCGGGCCAGGCGGCCGCATCCGCCAGGCAGGCGCGCTCGACGATCCGCACGAGGTCGCCGTTCGACAGCCACATGCCGCGAAACCAGCGATAGGCGCGTTCCGCCTCGACGTCGCCCTCCGGCACCGGCTCTCCCGGCACGCCGGTGGCGTTCAGGGTGGACGGCAGGTTCTCCCCCGGCTGGCACCAGCCGACGCGGAGCGAGACGGTCGTCAGGCGCCCCTGCGAGCCCAGCGCACGCTCCCGGCACAGCCGCTCGCCCATCAGCTTGTGTACCGCGTAGGCGGGAGAGTCGCTGACCCTGCCGGCGGAATCGACCGTGCGCGTGCCGGGTCTCGGCGCCAGCGCTTCCGTCAACATGCCCGGTCCGAGCGCCGGCACGGCGTCCTTGTAGCCGCCCATGACGTGGTTCGACGAGATGAACACGAAGCGCGCCAGCGACGCTCCCGCGGCACCGAGCAGGTTGAGCGTCATGTCGAAGGACGCGGTGGAGTCCTGCCAGCTGGCGATGGGAAAGGGATTCTGCGCCGCGAGATGGATGATCACGTCGGCGGCGCCGATCGCCTCGGTCCAGCGCCGGTCGCGACGGTCGGTGAGATCGGCCTGCACCGCGCTCACCTTGGAGGCGCCGGGGAAGCCGCCGTCCGGGGACGCCCGGTCGATGGCGACGATCGAGTGGCACCAGCGCGCGGCGTCGAACGCGGCGATCAGCTTGCGGCCGAGGTTGCCCTGGGCTCCGGTGATGGCGATGCGCCTGCGATCGTCGGGCATGTCCTGCCTCCCCTGTCGATGTTGCTGCGGCGACGCATCCTAGCAGGATGCGGGAAAGGAGCAGGCAAGGGCTCTGCCCTCGACCCGCTGGGGCCGACGGCCCCAGACCCCGATC
>CAXTNB010000364.1:0-1307 GCA_964245385.1 uncultured Acetobacteraceae bacterium
CATCAAAGGCGGAGCCTTTGAAATCCGATACTTCATGGATCGGGGTCTGGGGCCGTCGGCCCCAGCGGGTCAAGGGCAGAGTCCTTGCCTGCTTTCCGCATCCTGCTAGGCCACGCGCGGCGAGCGGGCTCCATCGCCCGATAGGTCCGCTCTCTGGCCGCGCCCGTGCTTTCGCGGCATCGAACCTCAGGAGATGCTGCGTCTGTGCCAGCAGCCAGGAGGCTCGCGATATCCGACACCACACTGCTCGTCATCGACGTCCAGGAATCCTTCCGCCACGCGCCGCACTGGAGCGACGAGGACGTCGTGCCGTTCGTCCTGTCCCTCCAGCGGCTGGTCGACGGCGCGCGTTCGCCCGCGCTGCCGGTGCTGCAGGTGCTGCACACCGGGCGGCGGGCCAATTCTCGCTCGCCTCGGGACATGTCCGCACGCCGGCACCGCTCGCCATCCAGGCGGACGCGGTGTTCCGCAAGCGCAGGCGCAGCGCGCTGGTCGGCGGCGGCCTCGACGTCTGGCTGACGCGGCACGGGATGCGTCGCCTCATCGTCTGTGGCATCCGCACCGAGCGGTGCTGCGACACCACGACGCGGCACGCGTCGGGCGGTGGCTGGGAGGTCGACCACGTGACCGAAGCAACGCCTGTCGTGCCGGAGGCGCTGCCCCCGCACCGCGACAACTCGGCGCGGGTGCGGTAAAGGCGCGATACGCGTCGCCGGACGCTGCTCGCCCGACCGCTTCTGCCCGCCACCCGGAGCGCCTTGACGGAGGCCGTCATGCACCCAGACAGGACCCGACCGCAGGGGCGCCGATGACGCGGCGCGCGACGGCGGCGGCGCGCGACGTCGGGTTCATGCGCCTCGCGATCGAGGAGGCGCGGCTCGCCGACTACCCGTTCGGCGCCGTGATCACGCGCGGCGACGCGGTGCTGGCGCGCGGGCGCAATGCCGGTGCCGCGCGGCGCGATCCGACGGCGCACGGCGAGATGGTGGCGATCCAGACCTTCCTGGCGGCGCACGGACCGGAGGCGCTGCGCGGCACCACGCTGTACAGCTCCGGCGAGCCATGCCCGATGTGCATGGGCGCGATCCTGTGGTGCGGCATCGGCCGCTTGGTCTATGCCGCCTCGATCCCGCAGCTGGCGACGCGCATGAACCAGATCATGCTGCGCTGCGAGGAGGTGGCGGCGCGGTCGTTCGCGCCGATCGCGATCACCGGCGGCGTGCTCGAGGCCGAGGCGATGGCGCTGTTCGCCACAGCTCCGGAGTAGCGGCGCGCGCGGCTCAGCGGAAATCCCGCGTCGGCACTCG
>CAXTNB010000364.1:1317-3150 GCA_964245385.1 uncultured Acetobacteraceae bacterium
CTGCCGCACCAGCACGATGCCGGCGACGGCGATGCGTCGTCCGTCGTCCTCCGCCAGCAGCCGCTCGCAGGGCGCGACGCCCGCGCGCCGCAGCGCCGGGCGCAGCAGCGCGAGCGGATGGCGGCGCAGCGTCAGCCCGGTGCTGCGGTAGTCGGCCACCACCTCGCCGCCCTCGCTCAGGGCCGCGAGCGATACCGCGGGCTCGTCCTGCACCGCGAACAGCGGCAGCGGCGCCGGGTCCAGCCCGCGCACCCGCCACAGCGCCTCACGCCGGGACAGGCCGATCGCCTGGAACGCGTCGGCGCTCGCGAGCTGCTCGAGTGCCTCGCGCGGCAGCATGGCGCGTCGCTGCAGCGCCTCGATCGAGGCGGCGCCGTCCGCGGCCCGGCACGCGACCAGGCGGTTCGCGTCCGCCTGCGACAGGCCGCGCACCATGCGCAGCCCCAGGCGCAGGGCGAGGGTGCGCCCGTCGCCGGGCTCCAGCGTGCAGTCCCAGGCGCTGGCGTTGATGCAGACCGGACGCACCGGCACGCCGTGTGCCGCGGCATCGCGCACGATCTGTGCCGGGGCGTAGAACCCCATCGGCTGCGCGTTGAGCAGGCTGGCGGCGAAGATGTCGGGGTGGTGGCATTTCATCCAGGCACTGGCGTAGGCGATGCGCGCGAAGCCGGCGGCGTGGCTCTCGGGGAAGCCGTACGAGCCGAAGCCCTCGATCTGCCTGAAGGTGCGGGCGGCGAACTCCTCGGGGTAGCCGTTGCGCACCATCCCCGCGATCAGCTTGTCGCGGAACTCGCCGACGCCGCCGGTGATCTTGAAGGTCGCCATCGAGCGCCGCAGCCGGTCGGCCTCGGACGGCGTGAATCCCGCGCACTGGATCGCGACCTGCATCGCCTGCTCCTGGAACAGCGGCACGCCGAGCGTCTTCTTCAGCACCCGCTCCAGCTCCGGCCGGCAATAGTCCGGCTGCTCCAGCCCCTCGCGCCGGCGCAGGTAGGGATGCACCATGTCGCCCTGGATCGGGCCGGGACGCACGATCGCGACCTGGATCACCAGGTCGTAGAACACCCTGGGCTTCAGCCGCGGCAGCATCGCCATCTGCGCCCGGCTCTCGATCTGGAAGGTGCCGAGCGTGTCGGCGCGCCGGATCATCTCGAAGGTCTCGGCGTCGTCGGCGGGGATGCCGGCGAGGTCGCGCCGCTCGCCGCGATGCGCCTCCAGCAGGTCGAAGGCGCGACGCATGCAGCCGAGCATGCCCAGGCCCAGCACGTCGACCTTCATGAAGCGCAGGGCGTCGATGTCGTCCTTGTCCCACTCGATGACCTGCCGGTCCGCCATCGCCGCCGGCTCGATCGGCACCAGCGTGTCGAGCCGCTCGCGGGTCAGCACGAAGCCGCCCGGATGCTGGCTGGCGTGGCGCGGGAAGTTGATCAGCTCGCGCGCCAGCGACAGCGTCAGGCGCAGCCGGCGGTCGTCGAGGTTGAGGTGCAGCGCCCGCGCGTGCGCCTCGTCGACGCCGTCCTCGCTCCAGCCCCAGACCTGCGAGGCCAGCGCCGAGGTCACGTCCTCGGGCAGGCCCATGACGCGGCCCACGTCGCGCAGCGCGCCGCGCGAGCGGTAGCGCGAGATCACCGCGCACAGTGCCGCGCGGTCGCGGCCGTAGCGGCGGTAGATCCACTGGATCACCTCCTCGCGCCGCTCATGCTCGAAATCGACGTCGATGTCGGGCGGCTCGTCGCGGTCGGCCGAGATGAAGCGCTCGAACAGCAGGTTGCTCTCGACCGGATCGATCGCGGTGATGCCGAGCACGTAGCAGATCGCCGAGTTGGCGGCCGC
>CAXTNB010000365.1:0-1887 GCA_964245385.1 uncultured Acetobacteraceae bacterium
GGCCGCAGCAAGCTCGCGCAGCAGGCCCCGGCGCGGCTCAGGCCGCGGCGAGCTCGCGCAGCAGGCGGGGCACCTCGATCCTGGCGTCGACGCCGCGGAACGCGTCGGCGAGGCCGCGCGCCGCCTCGCCGAAGCCCGGGCCGCCCAGCACCGCGTCGATCGCCGCGCGCAGCGCCGACGGGCTCGGGGTGTCGGTGTGCAGGCTGAGGCCGGCGCCGCTCCAGGCGACGCGCGCGCCGACCTCGGCCTTGTCCTCGCTCTGCCCGGCCACCACCAGCGGCACGCCGTGGCTCAGGGCGTGGTTGACGGTGCCGTAGCCGCCGTTGGTCACCACCAGGTCGAGGTGCCGCATCAGCCAGTCGTACGGCAGGAACCGCGCGAGGCGGACGTGGCGCGGGAGCGGTCCGGGCACGGCGTCGAGCGGCCGGCCGCCGGTGGTGACCAGCACCAGCAGGTCGGGCCGCTCGCCGAGCGCGGCCAGCGTCGGGCCGACCAGCTGGCCGAGGTCGTGATTGGCCAGCGTCCCCTGCGTCACCAGCACGACGCGGCCCGCCGACTCGACCTCGTGCGCCCACGGGGGGAGCGACAGGTCGCCGGGCGGCAGCGGCAGCGCGCCGATGAAGCGCAGCGCGCGCGGCACCGCGCGGCTGGGGAACTCGAAGCGCGCCACGGTGGGCTGCAGGAACAGGTCCGGCAGCAGCACGCTGGCGTCGTTCATGCGCAGCGGCAGCGCGCCCAGGCCGAGCGAGGCGAGCACCTGATCGAGCTCGGCCTGGACCGGCTCGAAGAAGTGCCGGTCGACCGCCGCGCCCATCTCCCGGTAGGCGGTGCGCTGCGCCTCGTCCGCCGCCGGCGGCAGCCCCGGGCCGACCGGCGCGAAGTCGTCGCGGCTGGTGAAGAGCGGGGTGACGCCGAGATGGACGATCGCGGGCCGATGCTCGCGCCGCCCGAGCAGCAGCGGCACCGTGCCGAAGAACAGGTTGTCGCAGAGCACGAGGTCGGCCGGGAACGCCCGCAGCAGCCGGCGCAGCGACTCGTGCTGGCCGCGCAGCCGGCCGATGAAGGCGTGCCGGAACAGGAACCTCAGCTTCGCCGGCCCCGGCGGCAGCGCCTTGAGCTGCGGGTAGGCGGCATCGAGGTCGCTCAGGTCCTGGTCGATCGCCGCGTCGAAGGCATGGAACCTGGCACCCGAGGCGCGCAGCCGCGCACCGTGCGCGCTGGCGCTGTGCGCGACCACCTCGTGGCCGTCGTCGACCAGGAAGCGGGCGACCGAGAGCAGCGGGTTGAGATGCCCGATCATCGGGGTGCCGGCGATGATGATCTTCACGTCACGATCCTCGGCGGGTTCGCAGCCGACCGCCGCCGCGGTCGACCAGGACGGCGGCGGCCGCGATCAGGCTCGCCGTGCCGTAGGCCCAGCACAGCGGCGGCGAGACCGACGCGCCCTCGGCCATCGCCCGCGGCAGCCCGGCCTGGTTCGCCGCCAGGCCCGCCACCGCGGCGCCGATCGCGTAGCCGGCCGAGAGCACGGTCGGCAGCAGGGCGGTGGCGCGGCCCTGGTCGTCCGGCGCGGCCCCCTCCATGACCCGCTGGTTCAGCGTCGACCAGCACAGCCCGAAGCCGACGCCGGTCGCCAGCTGCGCCGCGAACACCAGGGCGAGCCACCTGGTCTGCAGCGCGACCAGCAGCCCGAGCAGGCCGGCGGCGTTCAGCGCCGGGCCGAGGCCGGACAGCCGCGCCCGGACGCGGGGAAGGCCTGCGACCAGGAACGTGGCGGCGCTCCAGGACAGCGCCATCAGCGCGCCGATGCCGCCGGCCGCGGCGGGCCGGAACGACCAAATCCGCTGCAGCGCCAGCACCAGGTAGACGCCGGACACCGCCTGGGCG
>CAXTNB010000365.1:1897-3141 GCA_964245385.1 uncultured Acetobacteraceae bacterium
ATGGGCGAGCTGCATCAGCAGGATGGTCCAGTAGGCCGCACCCGACCGGCTGGACAGCCGGAACATCGTCGCCGGGAACAGCCTCGCACTGCCCGAGCGGTCCGCCCGCACGCTGCACACCAGCAGCGCCAGCGCCAGCGCCAGGCAGCCGAGACGGAGTGCGGGGTTCGCGATCACGTCGGCGGCGGCCACCGCCATGATGCCGGCGGCGATGCCGGACAGGCGGAACAGGGCGATGCCGGCGGGCGCGCCACGGCGGCTGCGGCGGGGTGCCACCAGCGGCACCAGCACCAGGAAGCCCGCGATCAGCGGCAGGTTGACCAGGAAGGCGGCGCGCCAGGAGATCAGCTGGGTGACCCAGCCGGACAGCAGCGGACCGCCGAAGGCCGAACCGGCCCAGATCAGCGCCTCGACGCCGAGCACGCGCGCGATCAGCGCCGGCGGGAACAGGGCCGGGATCAGGGCGTAGCACAGCGACGCGATCACCCCGTCCCCGGCACCCTGCAGCGCGCGTCCGAGCAGGATCACCGCCATCGACGGCGCCGCGCTCGCCAGCAGCGTGCCGGCCAGGAACAGCAGCCCGGCGAGGAACAGCACCGGCCGCGCGCCCCAGCGCTGCCTGAGCGAGACGGCGCTGCTGCCGCCGACGATCGACGGCACCAGGTACACCGTCACCGCCCAGCTCATCAGTGCCGCACCGCCGGTGTCGCGCACGGCGCTCGGCAGCGTCGTCGAGACCAGGAACTCGTTGAAGGAGAACAGCCCGACCCCGAGCGAGACGGTCAGCAGCGGTGCGCGGAAGCGCCGCTCCAGCAGCGCCGCCCAGCGATCCTCGCTCAGCTCCCGAGGCCCAGCATCAGCGCGATGTTCTCGATCGCGGCACCCGAGGCGCCCTTGCCGAGATTGTCCAGCCGCGCGGTCAGCAGCGCGTGCGGGTAGGCGCCGCTGCCGTGCACCGCTAGCTCCATGCGGTCGGTCCCGGCCAGCGCCTCGCCCGCCAGCGCCTCGCCCGCCGGGTCGAGGTCGGGCTCACCCACCGTGACCCGGTCGGAGCCGGCGTACCGGTCGAGCAGGCAGCGGCGCAGCGCCGGCACCGTGGCGCCGCTGCCGAGCCGGTCCAGGTGCAGCGGGATCGAGACGATCATGCCCTGGCGGAAATGCCCCACCGAGGGCACGAAGATCGGCCGCGACGCGAGGCGGGCGTGGACCGCGATCTCCGGCACGTGCTTGTGCTCCAGCCCCAG
>CAXTNB010000366.1:0-3121 GCA_964245385.1 uncultured Acetobacteraceae bacterium
TACTGGCTCGAGGCGGCGTCGGTCGCGGCCACCGGCACGCTGCGGCAGCGCCAGGTCTGGGGCTGGCGCATCCCCTCGCTGATCGCCGCGGTCGGCTCGGTGCTGCTCACGGCGGCGATCGGCGCCTGCCTGTTCGGCAGCGAGGTCGGGCTGTTCGCCGCCCTGCTGCTCGCGCTGTCGGTGCTGATGACCGCCGAAGCCCGCATGGCGACGATCGACAGCTGCCTGCTGACGACGGTGCTGCTGGCCGAGCTCGCCCTGCTGCGCGTCTGGCGCGGCGCGCGCGAGGGCGCCGGCGTCGCTGACGCCTCGTCCCGGCTCTGGCCGGCACTCTACTGGGCGGCGTTGGGCATCGGGCTGATGCTGAAGGGGCCGGTGGTGCTGATCCCCGGTCTCGGCACGCCGCTCGCGCTGGCGCTCAGCGAGCGCCGCTGCGCCTGGTGGCGACGGCTGCGGCCGGCCTGGGGGGTGCCGCTGATGCTGGCGATCGTGCTGCCCTGGTGCGTCGCGATCGGCCTGGTCAGTCACGGACGCTTCTTCTCCAACGCGGTCGGCACCAACTTCCTGGGCAAGGTCGCCTCCGGCCAGCAGGCGCACGGGCTGCCGCCGGGCTACCACCTGCTGGTGTTCGCGGTGGCGTTCTGGCCCGGCTCGCTGTTCACAGCGCTCGCGGTGCCGTTCGCGTGGGCGCGCCGCGGTGCCGACGAGGTCCGGTTCCTGCTGTGCTGGATCCTGCCGCACTGGATCGTGTTCGAGCTGATCGCGACCAAGCTGCCGCACTACGTGCTGCCGGCCTACCCGGCGATCGCCATCCTGTCGGCCGCGGCGCTGCGCGCGCCGGACGGCTGGCGGTGGCCGCGGCGCAGGCCGGGAAAGCTGCTGCTCGGGCTCTATGGCGGCGCGTGGCTGCTGCTCGGGCTGGCGCTGGCGCTCGCCGGGCCGCTGCTGCTGTGGCGGCTGCAGCGGGTGATCTCGTGGCCTTCGTGCTTCGCCGCCGGCCTGGCGCTGGTGCTGCTGCCGGGGGCGGCGCTGCTCGCGGCGCTGCGCGAGCCGCGCCGTGCCGTCGCGTTCGCCTCGGCGGCGGCGCTGCTCACCTACCTGAGCCTGTTCTGGGCGGTGCTGCCGAACCTGCGCGCGATCTGGCTCAGCCCGCGCATCGCCGCCATGGTGGCGCAGGTGAAGCCGTGCCCGGACAGCGTGCTCGCCTCCGCCTCGTTCAGCGAGCCGAGCCTGGTGTTCCTGGTCGGACGCAACACCCGGCTCGTCGACGCCGCGTCGGCGGCCGACCTGCTGGCGCGCGACCGGCGCTGCGGCATGGCCCTGGTCGGCAGCCGCGACGAGGCGGCGTTCCGCACCCGTCTCGCCCATGACGGCGTCGCGGTGCGGGCACTCGGCCGCCTGGACGGGATCAACTACTCGACCGGCCGGCGGCTCGACCTCGGCCTGTTCCGGGCCGTGCCGGGCGGGGGAGGCTAGGTCGGGCTGCTGACCGGGTCCTCCCAGCCGCGCATCCCCACCAGCAGCAGCGTGTGGCCGTCGGGATCGCGCAGCGGACCTTCGTCGTTGGTCATGCCGACGCTGCGCATCACCAGGCGGGTGGCGGCGACGTCGTTGGCGGCCACCGCGATCGCGGCCGGGGCGGCGGGAGCGCTGTAGCACAGCAGCTCCACGTGCGGCGTCGCCTGCGACGGCGACATGCCGACCACTTCCACCACCGCGCCGGTGACGGCGTCGAGGCTGTCCTGCTGCGCGCCCTGGTTGGTGGTGTTCGAGGTGACCGACAGGCCGAGCGCGCCGTAGAACGCGGCGCTGGCCGCGACGTCGGAGACCACGATCGCGGAATGATCGATGCCGAGCGTGTAGCTGCCCGCCGCCGGCACGATGCCGACCCAGGCGTCGGGGATGGCGCCGGCCGGGAACTGCAGCAGCTCGAAGGGATGCAGCTCCGGATCGCGCAGCTTGATCGCGGTGACGCCGCCGGAGCTCGCCGGCAGCGTGACCGGACCGGTCAGGCTGATCGGGATCGGCGTCGTCTGCGCCTGCAGCTGCTGCAGGGCTGCATTTATGTCGCTGACCACGATGGCGATGTGCTGGAACCACGGATCGTAGCTGGTATGGGTGGCCGGGTACGGCGCGCCGGGCTGGTCGAACTGCACCAGCTCGATCAGCTGCTGGCCCAAGGCGAGGGTGATGACCAGCGCCTCGCTGCCTCCCATGCCGTAGAGTGCTGCGTCCACCCGGGTGCGCGCGGTGCGCACGAAGCCGAGCCCGTTCTCGTAGAAGCTGGCCAACGCATCGGCGTCGGCGCTGGTCAGGCTGATCCGTGCCAGTTCAAGGGTGGTTACGGCCACTGCACACCTCGGCGATTGAGAAAAATCGCGTATAGCGTGTCCCAAGCGCCGATAAACAGGCGGCTGCGGTAGCGGTCGCCGAAGGTCAGGTTGGCCACGGTGCGCGGCGTCAGGATCTTGCCGAGCAGCCTGCCGTCCGGCGCGATGCAGTGCACCCCGTCGGCGGCGCTGCTCCACAGGTTGCCGTCCTCGTCGACCCGGAACCCGTCGCTGTAGCCGGGCTCGACCTTGTGGAACACGTCGCCGCCGCTCAGCGACAGGCCGTCGGCCGACACGTCGAACACGCGCAGGTACTGCTTCGGGTTCGGCCTCGACTGGTCGCCGGTCTCGGCGACGTAGAGCCGCCGTTCGTCGGGCGAGAAGGCGAGGCCGTTCGGGCCGTCGAAGTCGTGCGCCACCACCCGCAGCGCGCCGCTCTCGGGGTCGAGCCGGTACACCGCCGGCGGCTGCTCGGAGGCCTGGCGTCCGCCCTCGTAGTCGTTGAGCAGGCCGTACAGCGGATCGGTGAACCAGATCGAGCCGTCGGACTTGACCACCACGTCGTTGGGCGCGTTCAGCCGCTTGCCGTCGTGATGGGTGGCGAGCGTGCTGAGCGTGCCGTCCCACTCCGTGCGCATCACGCAGCGTCCGCGATGCGAGCAGCTGATCAGCCGGCCCTGGCGGTCGCGGGTCTGGCCGTTGGCGTAGTGCGACGGCGCGCGCCAGACCGAGGCGCCCTCGGCCTCGCTCCAGCGCATGGTGCGGTCGTTCGGCAGGTCCTGGAACAGCAG
>CAXTNB010000367.1:0-3120 GCA_964245385.1 uncultured Acetobacteraceae bacterium
GGCGCCGAGGTGGGAGACGGCGACCGCGGGACCGTAGAAGTCCGGCGCACGCAGGGCGGCGACGCGGACACGTCCCGCGGCGGCGGCGGCCTGCCAGATCCGCGTCACCGCGGCGCGGATCGCGGGCTTGGCGCCGTGCGTCGTCAGGGGCATGTCCTCGCGCTGCGCGTCACGCTGAGGCCCGAGCATGTAGAGATCGTCGACGAAGACGAGGCGGGCGCCGGTGCTCGCGCAGGCCTCGACGACGTTGCTCATCGCCCTCGGCCACGCGGTGCGCCAGACGCGGGCGTCGTAGGCGAAGCCCACCGCCAGGACGACCTGGCGCGCGCCGTCGATCGCCTGCTGGACGGCTGCCGCGTCCAGCACGTCGCAGGCCCGGAAGGCGGCCTGCGGCGGCAGGTCGGCGGGCCGGCTTCGCTGGGCGACGGTGACGCTGCGGCCGTCTGCCAGCAGCGCGTGCGCGGTGGCGCGCCCCACCGCACCGAAACCCAGGATGACGACCGATCCGTGCATGAGCATTCTCCTCCCTGCCAGGTTAGCGGCGCCTCCTGGCATATCGGAAATGCATGTTTATGATTATCAGCATGCGTGAGCTGAATATGGCGGGGATCGATCTCAATCTGGTGCCGGCGCTGCAGGCGCTGTTGCGCCGGCGCAGCGTGACCCGTGCCGCGGCCGACGTGGGGTTGAGCCAGCCCGCGATGAGCCGCGCCCTGGCGCGGTTGCGCGACCTGCAGGGCGATCCCCTCCTGGTGCGGACGCGCGCCGGCTACGTGCTGACGCCGCGGGCGCAGGCGATCCAGCCGCAGCTCGCCGCGGCGATGAGTCACCTCCGCCACGTGTTCGAGCAGCAGGGCTTCGATCCGCTGATCGAGCGCCGCACGGTGCGTCTGGCGGCCGCGGACACGCAGGCGATCCTCATCCTGCCGGGTGTCGCGGGCCGCCTCGCGGTCGAGGCCCCGGGCGTGGAGCTGCGCGCGGAGCCGTACAGCCCGGACATCCTGGAGCGGCTCGAAGGCGGCGCGCTGGATCTCGCCTTCGCCCTGTCGAGCACGCCGCTGCCTCCGGGTGTCTACAGCGAGGTGGTCGGCGAGGATCGTCTGGCACTGGTGATGCGACGCGGCCATCCGGGGGCCGGACGGTCCTGGTCGATCGCCGAGTACGGGAAGTGGCAGCATGTCGGGATCGCCCTGCTCGGCGACGGCCGCTCGGAGATCGATGCGCGCCTGGCCGCGAGCGGCGTGACGCGACGGATCAGCCTGGTGACGCCCTACTTCACGGCCGCCCTGGCCGCCGTGGCCGCGACGGACCTGGTGACCACGATGTCGGCTGCCCTGGCGCATCGCTTCGCGGCGCAGTTCGACCTCGTGCTTCAACCTCCGCCGTTCGACGAGATCCGTCTGCAGTCGACGCTGATCTGCTCGCACGCACGCGCCCGCGACCCGTTCCTGGCCTGGTTCCGCACCGTCGTGCGCGAAGCCGCCGAGACACGCCTGCCCTGGTAGCATCCTGATCGGGGTCTGGGGCCTCCGGCCCCAGCGGGTCCAGGGCAGAGCCCTGGCCTTATGGCTGCTGCGGAAAACCCCCCTCGAAGGCGATCTCGCCCAGCTTCATCCGTTCGTTCGGCTGCTCGCGCGCCCGCATCGGCTCCGGCAGGATCGACGGATCGCCCCGCCGCCCGATCGCTACCGCCGCCTCCACGCGATAGCCCTGCGGCACGCGGAGCACCGCGAAGGCCTGATCGAAGTCGACCCCGACCATGCCGTGGGCGGCCCATCCGGACCGCGCGGCCTGCAGCGACAGGCAGGCGAAGGCCGACCCGGCGTCGAAGGAGTGGCTGTGCGAGGGGATCTCCCTGTCCTTGCCGGGAGGCAGCAGGGTGGACTTCGACACCACGAACAGCAGCGCCGCCGCGTGCTTGGCCCAGCTCTGGTTGAACTCGATCAGCAATCCGAGGAAACGTTCCCAGTGCGGCGTGTCGCGTCGCGCGTACAGGAAGCGCCAGGGCTGGGAGTTATACGAGGAGGGCGCCCAGCGCGCCGCCTCGATCAGGCTGAACAGCTCGGTCTCGGGGATCGACTCGCCGGTGAAGGCGCGTGGCGACCAGCGATCCAGGAAGAGCTGGTCGATCGGATAGTCCGCCACCCGCTGGTTCATCCGACATCCTTCCCTGTTCCGACCCGCAGTGTCGGGCCAGAGCCGACGTCAGCGCAAGGCGCAGATCGCCACCACCAGCGGCACCACGCCGATCACCAGCCAGGAGCCCAGCGCGCAGGTCGCGGCCACCCTGGCGAGCTTGCCCGTGAGGCGCCCGCGGCGGGGCATGTGATCGAGCGTATCATCCACCATCGTGGGCTCCGTCCTGGTTGCCAGGCGAGAGCTAGCAAATCCTGCGGGAGATGGAAGTAACCAATGCTCTCGCGAGGCTAGCCGTCGCGGCGCTGGCGGAAGCCTCCGCCGGGCGGGATCGGCTCGGCCGGCGAACGCTCGATGCCGTCGACGCGCGCGCCCGGCGGTCCCTGCAGGCATCGCTGGTGCAGACGCGCCAGCAGCCCGGCGTCGCCGAGCAGCAACGCCTCCACCCGGCCGTCGCGGCGGTTGCGCACCCAGCCATCGAGTTCGAGCGCCGTCGCCTGCTGCACCATCCAGGCGCGGTAGCCGACGCCCTGCACGCGGCCGCCGATCAGCCAACGCTCGCAGACCTGCCGGGTCACCGCAGGATCCCGAGCCCGCGCAGGATGTCGATCGGCTTCGGCGCCTTGCGCCTGGCGGCCGACGCATCCTGCGGCGAGGAAGCGGCCGGGGCGGGTCCGGCGAGCCCCTCCCGCGCCGTCCGCAGCGCCGCGTCGCACTCGGTCTCGCCGGCGCCGCCCTGCCCGATCTGCAGCGCGTAGCGTCCTCCCGACGCGGCGGGGTCGAGCGCCGGTTGCGGGTCGCGCAGGCTGCCGGTGAGCCGCACCGGCATCGAGACCTTCGCGCCCCCGAGCAGCACGTCGGGCAGCAGATGCAGGTCCAGCGTCCCGTCCGCCAGCGCGATGCGTCCGTGGCCGTCCACCGACAGCCGCCTGGTGCGCAGGCTCAGCGTGTCGAGATCGGCCTGCCCGCCCCCGAGGGCGGCGT
>CAXTNB010000368.1:0-3113 GCA_964245385.1 uncultured Acetobacteraceae bacterium
GTCGCACCGGCTGCGATCCGTCCCGATTTCTGGACATCCACCTTCCCTCCTCCGACGTATCCCCCGATCGGCATGGAGGCGAGGCCAGATGGACTCCCAGACCCACAACTTCATCGTCACCCTGAACCCGGACGGGCGGATCACCCTGCCCCGCATGGCCCTGTCGGAACTGCACTGGTCGGCGGGCATGCAGCTGGTGGTGATACGGCAGCCCGACGGCCTGACGCTGCGGCTCGGGCCGCTGGAAGGCGAACGCTGAGCCGGCCTCCGCCGCCTACTTGGTGCCGAACAGGCGGTCGCCGGCGTCGCCCAGGCCGGGACGGATATAGCCGTTCGCGTCCAGCTCGCGGTCGATCGCCGCGGTGATCAGCTTCACGTCGGGATGCGCCGCGCCGAAGCGGGCGAGCCCTTCCGGTGCGGCGAGCAGGCAGACGAAGCTGATCTGCCTGGCACCCGCCGCCTTCAGGCGCGACACCGCGGCGATCGCGCTGTGTCCGGTGGCGAGCATCGGGTCGACCACGATGCTGAGCCGGTCGGCCATGTCGTCGGGCAGCTTGAGGTAGTACTCGACCGCCTGCAGCGTCTCATGGTCGCGATACAGCCCGACATGCCCGACCCGCGCCGCCGGCACCAGGTCCAGCATCCCGTCCAGGATGCCGTTGCCGGCGCGCAGGATGGAGACGAAGCAGAGCTTCTTGCCGGACAGCATCCGCCCGGTGGTGCGCTCCAGCGGCGTCTCGATCTCGACCTCCTCCAGCGGCAGGTCGCGCGTCGCCTCGTAGGCCATCAGCAGGCTGATCTCGCGCGCCAGCCGGCGGAAGCCGGCGGTCGAGGTGCTGGCCTGGCGCAGCCGCGCCAGCTTGTGCTGCACCAGCGGGTGGTCGATCACCAGCACGTTCGCGGGCGCGGCCATCCGCGGCCGCTACCGACGCGTCGGCGTGATCGGGCCGGTCATGCCGTCAGGACCCGGCCGGCACGAAGTCCAGCGAGACGCCGTTCATGCAGTAGCGCTCGCCGGTCGGCTTCGGGCCGTCGGGGAACAGGTGGCCGAGATGGCCGTGGCACTTCGCGCAGTGCACCTCGACCCGGCGCATGAACAGGCTGTTGTCCTCCTGCGTCTCGACCGCGCCCTCGATGGGGGCGAAGAAGGAGGGCCAGCCGCTGCCGCTCTCGTACTTGGTGTCCGACGTGAACAGCGGGTTGTCGCAGGCGGCGCAGCGGAACACGCCGTCGCGCTTCTCGTAGTTCAGCGGGCTGCTGCCGGCGCGCTCGGTGCCGTGCTCGCGCAGCACCCGATACTGCTCGCGCGACAGCTTGTCGCGCCACATCTCGTCGTGCTGGATCCCGCTACCCTGGACGTCGTCCTCGGTGGAATGGCTGCTCATCCGGTGCCTCGCTGTGCTGGATGCCATGCAGATGGGATCGGTCGGGCGGAAACCTAGCACCGCCGCCGTCGCTAGGAAGCATTGAACCACAGGAGGGGATGCCATGTCCGAGACCAACCAGCCGCCCGAAGAGGACGAGAAGGTGGACGACGCGGTGGAGGACACCTTCCCGGCCAGCGACCCGCCATCGACCGGCGGCAGCACCGGTCCGGACGATCCGCTGGCGCCCCCGGCCCCGGTCTCGCCCTGAGGACCGTATCGGTGGCATGGTCCCGGATCGGTCCCACCGGGAGCACGTCCGATGCCAGTTTCCACGTCAACCGTCCGGCCGCCGCGGCCGGTGATGCTCGTCATCCTGGACGGGTTCGGCTGGCGCGAGGAGGTCGCCGACAACGCGGTGCGCCAGGCCAGCACGCCGAACTTCGACCGGCTATGGGCAGCGGGTCCGCACGCCTTCCTGCGCACCTGCGGCCCTGACGTCGGCCTGCCCGGCGGGCAGATGGGCAACTCCGAGGTCGGGCACCTCAACATCGGCGCCGGCCGCGTGGTGATGCAGGAACTGCCGCGCATCTTCCACGCGATCGAGAGCGGCGGCATCGCGGTCCTGCCGGCGATGCAGACCCTGATCGCGGCGCTGCGCCGCAGCGGCGGCACCTGCCACCTGCTCGGCCTGGCCTCGCCGGGCGGCGTGCACGCGCATCAGGACCACGCGGCGGCGCTCGCCCGGATCCTCACCGCGGCCGGCCTGCCGGTCGCCCTGCACCTGTTCACCGACGGCCGCGACACCCCGCCGCGATCAGGACGCGAGTACCTCGCGGCCCTGCGCGCCGGCCTGCCGGAGCGGGCGAGGATCGCGACGATCTGCGGCCGCTACTTCGCGATGGACCGCGACCATCGCTGGGAGCGGGTGAGCCGCGCCTACGACGTGATCGTGAGCGGCGAGGGACCGCGGGCGGCCGATCCGGACGCGGTGCTGGCCGACGCCTACGGGGCGGAGGTGACCGACGAGTTCGTGGCACCCACGGTGATCGGCGACTACGCCGGCATGCGCGACGGCGACGCGCTGCTTTCGTTCAACTTCCGCGCCGACCGTATCCGCCAGCTCTACGACGCGCTGCTCGATCCCGACTTCGCCGGCTTCGAGCGCCGGCGCATCGTCCGCTTCGCCTGCGCGGTCGGCATGACCCGCTACAGCGACCGGCTGGCGGGGAGGATCGAGGTGCTGTTCCCGCCGCAGAGCCTCGACGAGCTGCTGGGCGACGTGGTCTCGTCGGCGGGCCGGCGTCAGCTGCGCATGGCGGAGACGGAGAAGTATCCGCACGTCACCTACTTCCTCAACGGCGGCCGCGAGGCGGTGCTGCCGGGCGAGGACCGGATCATGGTGCCCTCGCCCAAGGTCGCGACCTACGACCTGCAGCCGGAGATGTCCGCACCCGAGCTGACCGACCGGGCGGTCGACGCCATCGCCTCGGGCCAGTACGACCTGATCGTGCTGAACTTCGCCAACCCCGACATGGTCGGCCACACCGGCAACCTGGCCGCCGCGATCCGGGCGGTGGAGACCGTCGATCACGGGCTAGGCCGGATCGCCGCCGCCATCGCCGCGGCGGGCGGCGCGCTGCTCGCCACCGCCGACCACGGCAACTGCGAGACCATGCGCGATCCCGAGACCGGCGCGCCGCACACCGCGCACACGCTCAACCCGGTGCCCGTGGTGCTGTCCGGCGC
>CAXTNB010000369.1:0-3083 GCA_964245385.1 uncultured Acetobacteraceae bacterium
GGCGCTACCTGCTCAACATGGTCGAGCAGATCCTCAGCCTGCCGGACGGGCCGGCCCTGGACGCCGCGGCGCTGGCGGGCCTGCTCGCGCGTCGTGCGGCGCTCTACGACAAGGACCGCGAGGAGCACTACAACCTGATCTCGGCGCTGCACAAGTCGCTGCGCGGCTCGGATCCGGACGCGGCACTGTACTGGTTCGCGCGCATGCTGACCGGCGGCGAGGACCCGCGCTACATCGCCCGCCGGCTGACCCGCTTCGCCGCCGAGGATGTCGGCATGGCCGATCCGCAGGCGCTGCCGCAGGCGCTCGCCGCCTGGGAGAGCTACGAGCGGCTCGGCAGCCCGGAGGGCGAGCTGGCGCTGGCGCAGCTGGTGATCTACCTCGGCACCGCGATGAAATCCAACGCCGTCTACCGCGCCTACGGGGCGGCGATGCGGGCCGCGCGCGAGACCGGCAGCCTCGCCCCTCCGGCGCACATCCTGAACGCGCCGACCAGGCTGATGAAGCAGCTCGGCTACGGCCGCGGCTACGAGTACGACCACGATACCGAGCAGGCCTTCTCGGGCCAGAACTACTTCCCCGACGCGATGCCGCCGGAGCACTTCTACGCCCCGTCCGACCGCGGCGGCGAGCGCGAGATACGTCGCAGGCTGGACAACTGGGCCCGCCTGCGCGACAGCCAGCCGCCCAGCCCGCCTCCGACCAGCACGAAGGGCGATACGTGACCGTCTCGATCCAGACCGTCAGCGAGGACGAGGCGGAGATCCGGCTCGACCGCTGGTTCCGCCGGCACTACCCGTTCGTCACCCAGGGGGCGCTGCAGAAGCTGTGCCGCACCGGCCAGATCCGCGTCGATTCCAGGCGCGCCGAGCCGGCGACGCGGCTCAACGCCGGCCAGTCGGTGCGCGTGCCGCCGCTGCCGGACGCGGCACGACCGGCACCGCTGCCGCCGGCGCTGAACGAGCACGACCGGCGCGACATGCAGCGCATGGTGCTGTATCGCGACGAGCAGGTGATCGTGCTGAACAAGCCGGCGGGACTGCCGGTGCAGGGCGGCCCCGGGATCGTGCGCCACGTCGACGGGATGCTCGACGCGCTGCGCTTCGGCGCCGAGCACCGCCCGCGGCTGGTGCACCGGCTCGACCGCGACACCTCGGGCCTGCTGCTGCTCGCCCGCACGCCGGGCGTCGCCGGCAGGCTCGCCGCCTCGTTCAGGACGCGCGACGTGCGCAAGACCTACTGGGCGGTGGTGGCGGGACGCCCGCACCCGCTGCAGGGCGTGATCGACCTGCCGCTGGCCCGGCTCGGTGCCGGGCCGGGCGCGCTGACCATCGCCGCCGACCGCGACGAGGAGGATGCGGCGCACGCGCTCACCGAGTACGTCGTGCGCGACTCCGCCGGCAGGAAGCTGTCCTGGCTGGAGATGTCGCCGCTGACCGGGCGCACGCACCAGCTGCGCGTGCATTGCGAGGCGCTCGGCACGCCGATCCTGGGCGATCCGAAATACGGTGCGCAGGCCGCCCATCTCGACGGCTTCCCCGACCGGCTGCACCTGCACGCCCGCAGCCTAGAGCTGCCGCATCCGGCGGGCGGCAGCCTGAGCCTGAGTGCCGAGCTGCCCGAGCACATGCGCGAGACCTTCAGGGCGCTCGGCTTCGAGGCCGGCGCGCTGCCGCCGCCGGCACGGGGCTGACAGGGTGCGCCGCGCCGGCCTCATCCTGCTGCCCCTCGTCGTGCTGCTGCTCGCCGGGCTGAGCGCCGGGCTGGTGCTGGCGCAGCGGCGGCTCGACCCCGAGACGCTGCGGCGCGCGGTGATCGCCTCGGTGCAGCGCCAGAGCGGCCGGACGGTCAGGCTCGGGCACATCGAGCTGCGGCTGCTCCCGGCACCGCACGTGCGGGCGCAGGACTTCGCCATCGCCGACGCGCCCGCTGCCGGCCGCGCGGGCACGCCGGATCCCGACCTGCTGCGCATCGGCCGCCTCAGCGCCGGGATCGGCGTCTGGCCGCTGCTGCGTCACGTGGTGCGGCTCGACGGGCTGCGGCTCGACGACGTGGTGCTGCACGCGGTGCGGCAGGCCGACGGACGCGGCAACTGGGAGATGGCGCCGAAGCCTTCCGGCGGCCACGGCGGCGGCGGCGCCCGCGGCGCCCGCTGGGGGGTCGCCTTCGACACCGTGAGCATCGGTGCCGCGCGCCTGTCCTGGCGCGATCTCCTGCGCCATCAGGGTGCCGACCTGAGACTGACGGCGCTGGACGGTTCGGGGCTGCAGGGAGAGCGGCCACGCTTCCGCCTGTCGGGCGCGCCTGCGGGGGCGAGCGCAGGCGCGGGCGCCGGCTTCACCGTCGAGGGCGAGCTCGGGCCGATCGGGCGCCTGTTCGCCGCCGGCGATCGCCGCACCCCCTGGCCGGTCTCGCTACGCGGCGCCGAGATCGTCGACGGCGCGGTCGCCGGGCGCGCGGCGGCGGAGGGCACGATCGCGGATCCTCTGCGCGGTCGTGGCTACGACCTCATGGTCACCACCTCGGTCGCGCACCTGTCGGCGCTGAACCGCCTGTTCCCGCGTGCGGCGCTGCCTGGGATCGACGGGCTGCAGGGATCGGCGCACCTGCTCGATCAGGGACGGCCGATGATCGCCTCGCTCCGAGCCAGCGCCGGTCGCACACCGGTCGCGGTGCGCGGCCTGACCGTGCAGGGCTGGAGCGTGTCCGCCGATGCTCCGGCAGCACCGCTGCGGGTCGCCGGCGTCGGCGCCTGGCGCGGGCAGGCGCTGGTGCTGAAGGGCACCGCCGCGTCGCTGTCGGCGCTGGATGCGATACGGCCGGGTCAGGCGCCGGATCGGCCGCTCTCCGCACCGGTCAGCCTCTCCCTCGGCCTGGGCCGCACCGCCTGGCACCTCGAGGGCACCGCCGGCACCGGCCTGAGCGACCTGAGGCTGCGCGGCGTGATACCCGACCTGCGCGACCTCGCCGCGCGTGCCCCGGAGGTCGGGCCGGTGACGCTCGGCGCGCGGCTGCAGGCGGACGCCGCGACGTCGTTCCGCCTGACCGGGCTGCAGCTCGCCAGCGGCGCCGGGGATCTCGCC
>CAXTNB010000370.1:0-3078 GCA_964245385.1 uncultured Acetobacteraceae bacterium
ATACAGGGGCTGAACCCGGACGGCTGCGAATTCCTGCTGGTGTTCGACGACGGCGGCTTCGACGAGGACAGCACCTTCCTGATCAGCGACTGGTTCAAGCACGTGCCTCCCGAGGTGCTGGCGAAGAACTTCGGCGTCCCGGCCTCGAACTTCGGCCACACGCCGTCGCCGGAGCAGCGCTACATCTTCCCGCTGCCGGTGCCCGGCCCGCTCGCGGCCGACCGCAGGGTGGGCAACGGACCGGTGCCGCAGGGCTTCAGCTTCCGGCTCGGCGCGTTGCCGCCGCTGCGCACCCGCTCGGGCAGCGTGCGGATCGCGGACTCCGGCAACTTCGAGGCGTCGAAGACGATCGCCGCGGCGCTGGTCGAGGTGGAACCGGGCGGCCTGCGCGAGCTGCATTGGCACCCCAATGCCGCCGAGTGGCAGTACTACATCGCCGGCGAGGCGCGCATGGGCGTGTTCGGCTCGTCGGGCGACGCCAGGAGCTTCGACTACCGCGCGGGCGACGTCGGCTACGTGCCGTTCGCGATGGGTCACTATATCGAGAACACCGGCAGCTCCACGCTGCGCTTCCTGGAGATGTTCCGCAGCGCGAGGTTCGCCGACATCTCGCTCAACCAGTGGATGGCGCTGACGCCGCCCGAGCTGGTGCGCGGTCACCTCGAACTGAACGACCAGGTGATGAACGCGCTCGACAGGATGAAGCACAGTGTGGTTCCTGCCTGAACCGGCCGGCCGCGCTGCCGGAGCGGTGCCGACCCGCCGATGTGCCCGCCGATGTGGAGGCCGCCATGAAAGATGATCGACCGGACCTGGCAGTGACGCGGCGCGCGGTGCTCGCCACCGGCGGCGCGGCGGGCGGCCTCGCGGTGGTCGGCGGCGAGGCCGCATCGGCGCCGCCGGACCCGGCGGTCCATCCGGTGGCGGCGGCCGCGGACGAGGCGATGCCGGTCACGCTGAAGGTCAACGGCCAGATCCGCCACCTCGTGCTCGATACCCGCACCACGCTGCTCGACATGCTGCGCGAGCACCTGAACCTGACCGGATCGAAGAAGGGCTGCGATCACGGGCAGTGCGGCGCCTGCACGATCCTGCTGAACGGCCGCCGCATCAATGCCTGCCTGTCGCTGGCGGTGATGCATGACGGCGACGAGCTGACCACGATCGAGGGGCTGGGCGAGCCCGGACGGCTGCACCCGCTGCAGGCGGCGTTCGTGCATCACGACGGCTACCAGTGCGGCTACTGCACGCCGGGGCAGATCTGCTCCGCCGCCGGCATGCTGGCGGAGGCGCGCGCCGGCGCGCCGAGCTTCGTCACCGACGACCTCGCGCGCCATCCCGAGCTGAGCGACGCCGAGATACGCGAGCGGATGAGCGGCAATATCTGCCGCTGCTCGGCCTATCCCAACATCGTGGCCGCGATCCGCGACGTCGCGCGGAGCATCACGTGAAGGCGTTCGGCTACGAGCGCGCCAGCAGCGCGACCGGGGCGGCGCGCGCGGTGCTCGCGGGCCCCGACGCCAGCTTCATCGCCGGCGGCACCAACCTGCTCGACCTGATGAAGCTGCAGGTGGTCACGCCCGGCCGCCTCGTCGACATCACCCGCCTGCCGCTGCACCGGATCGAGGAGACCCCGCAGGGCGGCCTGCGCATCGGCGCCCTGGTGCCCAACGGCACGCTGGCCGCGCATCCGCGGGTGCGCAGCCGCTACCCGTTGCTCAGCCGCGCCCTGCTCTCCGGCGCCACCGGGCAGCTGCGCAACAAGGCGACCACCGGCGGCAACCTGCTGCAGCGGACGCGCTGCTATTATTTCTACGACGTGACGAAGCCGTGCAACAAGCGCCAGCCGGGTTCCGGCTGTGCGGCGATCGGCGGCTTCAACCGCATCCACGCCGTGCTCGGCACCAGCAGCCACTGCATCGCGACCCACCCGTCGGACATGGCGGTGGCGATGCTGGCGCTGGGTGCCGAGGTGGAGACCGTGGACGCCGAGGGCGGCGTGCGCTCGATCCCGCTGAGCCTGCTGCACCGCCTGCCCGGCGACACGCCGCAGCGCGAGACCGAGCTGCGTCCCGGCGAGCTGATCACCGCGGTGACGCTGCCGCCGCCGCCGCCGGGGGTGCAGGTCTACCGCAAGGTGCGCGACCGCGCCTCCTACGCCTTCGCCCTGGTCTCGGTCGCGGCGATCGTCGACTCCGCGGGCGGGCGGATCCGCTCCGCCCGGCTGGCCTTCGGCGGCCTCGCGCACAAGCCCTGGCGCGTGCCGGAGGCGGAGGCCCGGCTCGCCGGCGCCCGTGCCGACGACGCCGCCTTCGCCGCGGCGGCGGAGGTCGCGTTCGCCGGCGCCCGCGGCTGGGGCAGCAACGACTTCAAGGTGCCGCTCGCCCACCGCGTGCTCCGCGCGGTGCTGGCCGACACCACGCGCGCCTGAGGAGCCGGCCGATGATCGAGATGAACGCCCCGGTCGGCAGCAACCTGCTGGACGGCGCCGGCGGCCCGGTCGGCAGGCCGATCGACCGCGTCGACGGTCCGCTGAAGGTCACCGGCACCGCGCGCTACGCCTACGAGGTCCGCGAGGCCGGTCCCGCCGCCTACGGCTTCCTCGTGCCGGCCGACGTCGCCAAGGGCCGCATCACCGGGATCGACGTCGCCGCCGCCGAGGCGGCTCCGGGCGTGATCAAGGTGCTGACCTGGCGCGACGTGCCGCCGCAGGGCCGCGGCAACCACCGCCAGGCCTGCGCGGTGCTCTACGAGCCCGGCATCGAGCATTACGGGCAGCCGGTGGCGCTGGTGATCGCCGAGAGCTTCGAGCAGGCGCGCGCCGCCGCCTACCTGGTGCGCGTCGCGGTGGAGCCGCAGCCGGCGCGCCACGCGATGGCGGCGAACGCGAGCCTCGCCCGCAAGCCCGAGCAGACGCAGAGCCCCGCCGACACCGCGGACGGCGACTTCGAGGGCGCCTTCGCCACCGCCCCGGTGCAGCTGGACGTCACCTACACCACGCCGCTGCAGTCCCACGCGATGATGGAGCCGCACGCCACGCTGGCGCGCTGGGACGGCGACCAGCTGACGCTCTACACC
>CAXTNB010000371.1:0-3077 GCA_964245385.1 uncultured Acetobacteraceae bacterium
GGCGCGCAGGCCGTCGTTCAGCGCGTCGAGCGAGCCGGTGCCGGCCAGCAGCAGCGGAAACCCGTCCGCGAACGAGACGTGCTCCCCCGGCCTCGCGTGCGCGGGTTCGATCGGACGCGCCCGCGGGTCGTCCAGGTGCACCAGCCGGCAGGGTCTCCCGAGCTGCGCGCTGAGCCAGCGATCGACCTCGCCGCCGACGGTCGCCGCCCGCAGCCGGCTGCGCCAGACCGTCACCTGGATCCGCTCGCAGCCCTGCTCGGGGCGGCGCGGCATCTCGATCGCCTCTTCCTCGCGGCTCAGGCGCAGCGTCGTCTCCGACAGCACGGCGTCGAAGCACGCCATCGCCGGAAGCTGCCGCTGGGTCAGGAACTGCCCCTGCTCGTCCACCACCATCCAGCGCCGGTCGCCGGCCAGGCCGCAGGGCTCCACCTCGGCCGCCCGCAGATCGGTGCCGCGCAGGCCCTTGACGGGGTAGATGTGCAGGCTGGTCAGGTGCACGGGCAGGCAAGGGGTTTCACCCCTTGAACCCCACCAAGGGCGGAGCCCTTGGAACCCGTTCGATCAGCAGGCAGGTCGATCGCCTTCCAGATCAAGTTCGACCATCACCGGGACGTGGTCGGAGGGCGTGGGCCAGTCGCGCGCCTCCTTCAGGATGGTCAGGCTGCGCAGCGCCGGCACCAGGTCCGGCGTCACCCAGATGTGGTCCAGCCTGCGGCCGCGGTCGCTGCCGCGCCAGTCCCGGTTGCGATACGACCACCAGGTGTAGAGCTTCTGCTCCGGCGGCACGAAGTGTCGCATCGCGTCGGTGAAGCCGGCCCGCAGCCACGCCTGCATCCGCTCCACCTCCGGGGGCGTGTGGCTGACCACGTCCAGCAGCTGGCGGTGGCTCCACACGTCCTGCTCCAGCGGCGCGATGTTGAGGTCGCCGACCAGCACGCCGCGTCTCGGCGGATGCTGCCTGAAATGACGCGTCACCTCCTCGACGAAGGCGAGCTTGTGGGCGAATTTCGGGTTCAGCGCCGGATCGGCGACGTCGCCTCCCGCCGGCACGTAGAAGTCGTGCAGCCTCACCGCGCCCCCCGGCGCCTGCAGCGTCACCGCCAGGTGTCGGCGGTCGTTCCTGAGGCACCAGTCCGGCGCCGCCGCGTCGAGCTGCATCGGCAGTCGCGAGAGGATGGCGACGCCGTTGTAGGATTTCATGCCGCGATGGACGACGTGCGGGTAGCCCAGCTGCGGGCCCGCCGCCCGCGGGAACAGCTCGTCCGGCACCTTGGTCTCCTGCAGGCAGATGACGTCGGGCGACAGCGTGCGCGCCAGCCGCTCGAGCAGAGGCAGGCGCAGGCGGAGCGAGTTGATGTTCCAGGTGACGATGCGCATCGTCCTGCGGGTTCGCGCAACCGGCGCCGGCTTGCAAGAGGCGAGATCGCTTGCGGAACCGGACGGCTCGTGGCGGTCTTGCTGCCGTCATGACCGACCCGCTCGACCTGCACCGCTCGATCCTCACCCTGGACAGCCACATCGACATCCCCTGGCCGGCCGGCGCGGGTGACGGGTTCCGCGCCGACACCGCCAGCCGCCGCGTCGACCTGCCGAAGATGCGCCGCGGCGGCCTCGGTGCCGGATGCTTCGCCGCCTACGTGCCGCAGGGCGCGCGCGATGCCGCCGGCCACGCCGCCGCCGCGGAACGCGCGCTGGCGATGCTCGACGGCATCGCCGCGATGACCGATGGCGGCGACGGCCGGGAGGTGCGGCTGTGCAGCACCGCCGACGAGGTCGAGCGTGCCCAGGCGCAGGGGGCGGTCGCGGTGATCCCGGCGGTGGAGAACGGCTACGCCATCGGCGAGGATCTCGGCCTGCTCGCCGCGTTCCGGCGGCGCGGCGCGCGCTACGTCACCCTGACCCACAACGGACACAACCTGCTGGCGGATGCCGCGATCCCGCGTCGCGACCTCGGCGACGGCGAGACCCTGCACGGTGGGCTGAGCCCGTTCGGGCACGAGGCGGTGCGCGAGATGAACCGGCTCGGGCTGCTGGTCGACGTCTCGCACCTGTCCCGCCGCGCGATGCTGCAGGCGGCGATGCAGTCGCGCACGCCGGTGGTCGCGACGCACTCCTGCGTCCGCACGCTGTGCGACCACCCGCGCAACCTCGACGACACCCAGCTCGACGCGCTGCGCGACACCGAGGGGCTGATCCAGATCACCGCCATGCCGTCCTTCCTCAAGCCACGAGCCGGCCCCTCGCAGGTGAGGGTCGCCGACTTCGTCGATCATCTCGACTACGTCGTGCGGCGCATCGGCGTGGCGCACGTCGGCATCAGCTCCGACTTCGACGGCGGCGGCGCGATCACCGGCTGGAGCAACGCCGCCGAGAGCCCGGCCCTGACCGAGGAGCTGATGCGCCGCGGCTACGGCCACAGCGAGATCGCGGCGTTCTGGGGCGGCAACTTCCTGCGCCTGCTGCGCCAGGCGGAGACGGCGGCCGAGGCGACGGCGACGTCGGCAGCCCGGGCGGCGGCGGGGCCGGCGGCCTGAGCCGCGCCGCCGCACGGGAACGAAACGCGACCGGCGGCGACGCGCCGGCGGGCGCCACCGTCGAATTTCGTCCACCAGCGGGATTGACTCGCTGTGTTTCCAATGACGTGTCCCTTATGTTTCCACGGTGTTACGCTCCCGTGCGCTCGAATCCATTAGTATCAGTGCCCTAGCTCTACTGCCTCGAAACTGTGCAAAGTCGTGCGGATCAGCGCAGCCGCCGCCCGCAGCCATCTGTCTGCCGCTCCTCCACAGAGTTATCCCCAGCTTCGGTGGATCTTTCTGCGTCGCCGCCGCCGCGCCGCCGCTGCCCGATTCCTGGGCACTGGGCAGCCGAGATAGGTAAACCACGGCGGTTTCGCAGTTCGCGGCGGGCGATCCACAGGCTTCTCCACAGAAACGGTGGATGAAGCCGCCGCCGCGCGCCGCGCGACCGGCAGGAAGGGGCTGCACCGGAGCGCCGCGCCGCAGTAGATGTGCGGCCATGGCCGACTCCTCCGATCCCGCCGCTCTGGTTCCCGACGCCGCCGATCCCGCGCCGCA
>CAXTNB010000372.1:0-3064 GCA_964245385.1 uncultured Acetobacteraceae bacterium
CTTCCAGATCGCGCCCTGCTTCCGCGACGAGGCGGCGCGCGCCGACCGCTCTCCCGGCGAGTTCTACCAGCTCGACTTCGAGATGTCGTTCGTCACCCAGGAGGACGTGTTCGCCACCCTGGAGCCGGTGATGGCCGGCATCTTCGAGGAGTTCGGACAGGGCCGGACGGTGAGTGCCGTGCCGTTCCAGCGCATCCCCTACGATACGGCGCTGGCGACGTTTGGCACCGACAAGCCCGACCTGCGCAACCCGCTGCGTCTCACCGACGTCACCGCGCAGTTCGCCGGCTCCGGCTTCGCCCTGTTCGCCAGGATCGCCGCCGGCGGCGGCCAGGTGCGCGCCATCCCGGCACCGGGGGCCGCCGGCCGGCCGCGCTCGTTCTTCGACAAGCTCGGCGAGTGGGCACGCGGCGAGGGTGCCGGCGGCCTCGGCTACATCAGCTTCGAGGCGGCCGGCGCGCAGGGGCCGATCGCGCGCAACCTGGAAGCCGATCGGGCGGAGGCGATCCGCCTCGCCTGCGGCCTGCAGGCGGGCGACGCGGTGTTCTTCGCCGCCGGCAGCGGCGCCGAGATGGTGCGGTTCTCCGGCCTGGCGCGCACCCGCATCGCGGGCGAGCTCGGGCTGATCGAGGCGGACGCGTTCCGCTTCTGCTGGATCACCGACTTCCCGATGTACGAGATCAACGAGGAGACCGGCCGGATCGACTTCAGCCACAACCCGTTCTCGATGCCCCAGGGCGGCCTGGCGGCGCTGGACGGCCAGGACCCGCTGGCCATCAAGGCGTTCCAGTACGACATCGTCTGCAACGGCGTCGAGCTGTCGTCGGGGGCGATACGCAACCACCTCCCCGAGGTGATGATCCGCGCCTTCGCCATCGCCGGCTACACCGAGAGCGAGGTCGAGGCGCGCTTCGGCGGCATGCTGGCCGCGTTCCGCTACGGCGCGCCGCCGCACGGCGGCTCGGCCCCCGGGGTCGACCGCATGGTGATGCTGCTCGCCGACGAGCCCAACATACGCGAGGTGATCCTGTTCCCGCTGAACCAGGGCGGCGAGGACCCGATGATGGGCGCCCCGGCGCCGGTGCCGGCGAGCCGCCTCAAGGAGCTCTCGCTGCGGCTCGACCTGCCGCCGGCGAAGCCCGCGTGACGGCGGCCCACGCGGGCGCGGCCGCGCGCGGCCGCATGATCCCGTTGTGCCTGGGCCTGCTGCTGCTGGCGGGGGTGCCGGGCCGACCGGCGGCCGCCGCGGTGCTCGCCGGGCTCCCCGACGTGCCGCTCGCCGCCCACCGGGCGACCTACGACCTGAGCCTGGACCGGGTGCAGGGCGGCGATACCGTGGCCGCGTCCGGCAGCCTGAGCTTCCAGATCGGCGACAGCTGCACGAGCTGGACCACGCAGCAGGAGCTGCGGCTGCACACGGTGACGCGCGACGGGCAGGCGATCGACCTGGTGTCCGACTACGCGACCCTGGAGGGCAAGGACGGCCGGCACCTCGCCTTCGACATGAAGCAGCGCACCAACGGCCAGGTGGCGCAGCAGCTGCGCGGCGACGCCTCGATGGACCGCTCCGGCGGCCGGATCCGCTACACCCTGCCGCATCCGACGCTGGTGCCGCTCGCCGCGGGCACGCTGTTCCCGATGGCGCACACCGCGGCGATCATCCACGCCGCACGGGCCGGCTCGAAGAGCATCGCGCCGGCGCTGTTCGACGGCACCGGACCCGACGGGGCGCAGGACACCTACGTGACCATCCTGGGCTGGCAGGCGCCGCCCTCGACGTCGACGGAGCCGGTGCTCGCCAGGCTCGGCTCGAGCCGGGTGCACGTCGCGTTCTTCTCGCGCGCGCCGGGCACCATCACGCCGGACTACGAGAGCGCCATGCGCTACTTCGACAACGGCGTCGCCGACCAGCTGCTGATGGATTTCGGCGGCTTCACCATGCGCGGCACCCTGCGCAGCCTGGTGCTGCCGAAGCGGCCGCGCTGCTGAGCGCCGCCGCGGCCGCGCGACGATTGACAAGCGGTCCGGCCCGGAACGATATTTTTTCGTTATCCGGGTGCGATCTCAGGTCGGCATGGCGCGCGTGCGTTGCATCACGATGCAGAAGGATGAGGGCCTGCTGCTCGATGCGTGGCTGCGCTACTACGGCTACCTGTTCGGCTTCGAGAACATCGAGGTGCTCGACAACGGCTCCCACGACCAGCTGACCCGGAGCATCCTGGAGCAGTTCGAGGCCGCCGGCGTGATCGTGCACCGGCAGTACGACACGATCGAGCATTTCGAGGCCAAGGGCGCGATCATCGCCGGCATCATCGAAGGCTGGGACGAGGCGGGCGACTACGACTTCGCCGTGCCGTGCGACGTCGACGAGTTCCTGGTGCTGTTCACCGCCGACGGCATGTCCTGCGCCCGCCCGCGGCTCGACGCCGCGATGGACGCGCTGATCGGCGTCGAGCAGGCGCTGTGGACGGACATCTCGCTGTTCAACGTGCCGGCGCAGCCGGGCTGGTTCCACGCCGAGATCTTCCCGAAGGGCTTCCTGCCGAGCCGGTCGATCCTGAGCCTCGACAGCGGCTACCACATCCCGCAGACCCGGCACCGCGCGGGCACGCACCGCACCGACTTCACCTACCTGCACTACCACAACAAGCCGTACGAGATCGTGCAGGCGCACACGCGCCGCAAGCTGGGCCGGCGGGTCGACCTGCACGATCTGGCCGCCCTGCGAAGCTACGCCGGCGCCGGCGCGCACATGACCAAGGACCTGCTGATGTCGCGCCACCAGTACCTTCACCAGTTCGACGACGCGGTGACGCTGCGGTTCGGGCAGTTCGGCACCCTGCTGCGCGCGCTGGGCGTGCGCGACCGCATGCTGATCGGCGAGCCGGACAGCCTGCGGCTGGTCGAGTTCCACGGCGACGACGATTCCTGGCTCGCCTCCCGCCTCGACGCGCTGGACGAGATGATGGGCGACATCGGACATCCCGGCGCGGTGGTGCGGGCGACGGACCTCACCTTCCAGGCGGCCATCGCCGAGGTGCGCGAGGCCGGCCTCAACATCATG
>CAXTNB010000373.1:0-3055 GCA_964245385.1 uncultured Acetobacteraceae bacterium
GCCGGCGCCTGGGCGATGGTCGCCCTGCAGGGCGGCAACACCGTAGTGGTGTTCCTGCTGCTGCTGCTGACGCGCTCGGTCCCGGTCCGGCCGGCGCTGGATCGCGCGGCGCTGGCCGACCTGTGGCCGGTGGCGGGGCCGCAGCTGCTCTCGGTGGTGATGCTGGCGGGGCGCTACCGGGTGTTCGTGATCGCGCTCGGCATGATCGCCTCCGACAGCGTGGTCGCGGTCTGCAATGTCGGCTTCCGGCTGCTCGACGCGGTGCTGACGGTGGTGTCCGGCTCCACCCTGCGCATCACCCTGCCGCGGCTGTCGGCGCTGCAGGACGATCCGGTGGCGCTCGCCGACGCCTACGGCGACACCGCGCAGTTCCAGGCGCTGCTCGGCTGGCCGATCGCGGCGGGGGTGGCGCTGACCGCCAACGACCTGGTGCTCGGACTGATGGGGCCGCAATGGGCCGGCGCCGCGCAGGGCACCCGGATCACCGCCTGCGCCGCGCTGCTCGCCTACAGCTACGGCGATGCCGGCAGCCTGTGGATCGCCATCGGCAAGACCTGGATGAACCTGCTCACCGCCACCGCCGCGCTGCTGGTCCCGGTCATCGGGCTGCTGCTGCTGCGTCCGCAGACGCCCGCGCACGCGGCGCTGTGCTGGGGTGCGACCGCGCTGGTGCTGGCACCGGTGAACCTGGTGCTGGTGACGCGACGGCTGCGGCGCTCGCCGCTCTGGCTGATGCGCCTGCTCTGGCCGGCGGCGCTGGCGACCGCATCGATGGCCGCCGCGGTGCTGGCGGCGCGGCCGTGGCTGCCGGCGGCACCGCTGCCGGCGCTGATCTGCCAGACCGGCCTCGCCGCCGCGGTGTTCGCGCTGATCGCCTTCCTCGCCCTCGGCCGACGCCTGCCGGTGGCGCTGACCATGCATCGCGGCGAGCTCGAGCCATCGACCGTCGCCAAGGCTGCCGCGCCGGCGCGCGCATGAAGTTCCTCACCGATTTCGCCGACCAGGCGGTGGTGCTGCCGCCAGGGGCGGCGGGGGCGCTCATGCGGCGGCGGCGGGGCTGGGGGCGCGGCGCGAGCGGCTGGCTCGGCGCGGTGCCCGGGACGTTCGGCGTCGTGCTGTCGCTCAAGATCGTGTTCTATGCCTGCCACGCCGCGCTGCCCGATCTGGGCATACGCAGCCCGAGCGGCCACACCGCCTCGGCCACCGTGGTGTATGGCGGCCTGATCGCGCTGCTGGGCCGGCACGGCGCCGGCCGGGCGACGCGCCACCTGCTGCTGATCGCGCTCGCGGCGCTGCTGCTGGCGCTGCTGTTCGGCTTCTCTCGGGTGGATCTGGGCGTGCATACGGTGCCCGACGTGCTGGTCGGAGGCGCCGTCGGGATCGTCGGCGCGGTGCTGTTCGTGCAGCTGGCGGGGCGGCCGCCGCGCGGCTTCCGGCGCTGGGCGCTGGGGACCGTGGTGCTGGTGGTGGCGATGCTGGTGCACGGGCGCGAGCTGCACGCCGAGGAGGCGATCCAGCAGATGGCGATACGCTACTGGTGGCCGTTCATCGCCGCGTGCCGGCACGCCTGACGCGGCCGCGGCGGCCCGCCGCGACGACGCGGGCTAGGCGGCGAAGAACGCGACCTTGTTGGCCTCGAGCACGGCGCAGGTGAGACGGCCGCCGCGGCCGGCACCGGTGTCGAGCCCGATGCGGTTGCCGCGCAGCACCGGATCGGCCATCGGCGTGTGGCCGTGCACGATGACGGCGCCGAACGTCTCCTGCGACGACAGGAACGGCTCGCGGATCCAGAGCAGGTCGCGCCGGCTGAGCTGATCGAGTGCCACGCCCGGCCGCACCCCGGCATGGACGAACAGGTAGCCGTCGATGCGGTACTGCAGCGACAGCCGGCTCATGAAGCGCAGGTGCTCGCGCGGCAGCAGTTCCGGCCATTCGTGCAGCGGCGCCTGGCGCGGCACGCCCCAGCTCGCCAGCGCCGCGGCGCCGCCGTTGGCGAGCCAGGTCTGCGCCTGCCTCTGGTCGCCGAAGGCGATCGCCTGCAGCGCCATCTCCTCGTGGTTGCCCATCAGGTTGACCACGCGCGTCACCGGGAAGTTCGGCTCGCGCGAGAGCAGGCTGAGCACGCCGGCGGTGTCCGGGCCGCGATCGATGTAGTCGCCGAGATGGATCAGCGTGACGTCATCCGCCGGTCGGTCGCGCAGGTCCAGCGCGATCTGTCGGTGCAGCAGGCTGAGCCGTTCGGAGCAGCCGTGGATGTCGCCGATCGCGTAGACCCTGCGTCCCGGCGCCAGCACGCCCGGCGCCTTGGCGAAGGTCAGCGGCCCGGACATGACACGGCGCTCCTGACGCTCCCAGCCGGGCAGCGCCCCGGCCGCGGCCGGGACGGGCGCGAAGCGAGCCTCGGAGATGGTGTTCCGCGGGCTCTGCGACATCACGGCCACGGACGAGATACCGCGGCGGGACGGCGGCCGCCAGGCTCGCGCACGCTGGTCCGCGATCCCGGCTGGACGGCGTGGGGCATGGGTCGCGCATGGTGCATCGCGGGGGAAGATCCGATCGAAGTGCGGCGTCTTGATGGCGCCATCATGCACCAAGTCCGCGTCCCCGGTACGGCTTTCGTGGGCACGGCGTCGCAGCGTCCGCGATCGGCGCCGGATGCCGTCGTGGATGAAACCGACGGGCTCGAGACGCGGTTGCCGGCCCTTGCGGACCGGCAACCGTCTCGAGCCGCGAGGCGAAGGCAGCGAGCGGCTTACTGGAGATGAGCGAGCAGCTGGCCGGCCGAGGCGGAGCTGGAGGCCGCCGTGGTGACGTGGGTGATGGAGCCGCCGGAGGTCTTGTCGTAGTCGTAGCTGGTGCTCAGGCTGGAGTTGTCCAGGGTGAGCTTCAGGACGTGCGATCCCACCGTCAGGATGGAGTCGTTGATGGTGAAGCCCGGCAGCGGCTTGCCGTCCGGCGCGTTGTCCCACAGCACGCCCTTGTAGACGCCGTCGACGTAGTCGCTGATCGTCAGATTCAAGACGAGCCAAATGAACAACCTGAAGATATCCAGTGT
>CAXTNB010000374.1:0-3049 GCA_964245385.1 uncultured Acetobacteraceae bacterium
CCACCACCACGATCCGCGGCGAGCAGTGCCTCTCGGTCAATGTCTGGACGCCGGACGCGGTCACCGAGCAGGGACGGCCGGTGCTGGTGTGGGTGCATGGCGGCTCCAACGTCAGCGGCGCCTCGAGCCAGCCGATCTTCGACGGCGCCCGCTTCGCCCGCTCCGGCGTGGTGTGCGTCACCTTCAACTACCGGCTCGGCGTGTTCGGCTTCCTCGAGCTCGGCGACGCGATCGGGGGCCGCTATCGCGGCTGCGGCAATAACGGGCTGCGCGACCAGCTGCTGGCGCTGCGCTGGGTGCGCGACAACATCGCGGCGTTCGGCGGCGATCCCGCCCGCGTCACGCTGGGCGGCGAGTCCGCGGGCGCCAAGGACGTCGCCGCCCTGCTGGCCTCGCCCTCGGCGCGCGGCCTGTTCTCGCGCGCCATCCTGGAGAGCGGCGGCGGCCGCACCGTGCTGTCCCTGCCGCAGGCGCACGCGGTGCGGCGGCGCTACCTGGCCCTGCTCGGCCTGCCGCCGGATCGCGCCGACCGGCTGCTCGATCTCGATACCGACCGGCTGATCGAGGCGCAGCACGCGCTGATGCTGGACACGCCGTTCAGCTATCCGCTGCGGCCGCTGGTCGACGGCGCCGTGCTGCCGGCGATGCCCGAGATCGCGATCGCGCTGGGCAGTGCCGCGCACGTGCCGCTGCTGCTCGGCACCAACCGCGACGAGGCGCGGCTGTTCCTGCCGCCGGGTGTCGCGTCGCGGCCGCTGGACGGGCACAGCCTGTCGAACATGGATGCCGGCCGCTTCGAGGCCATGCTGTCGCGCTACGACGCCTCGATGACGGCGCCGGACCCGGCGGAGATACGCTGGCGCGCGCTGACCGCCGAGGAGTACTGGATCCCCTCGGTGCGGCTCGCCGAGGCGCAGAGCGGCGCCGGCGGCACCGCCTGGATGTACCGCTTCGACAAGCGGGCGGAGTCCGGCCCGTTCGCGGGCCGCGCCGCGCACGTCTCCGAGCTGCCCTACGTGTGGAACAACCCGGACGACCCGCAACTGGCGCCGCTGATCGCGGGCTTCGACGCCTCGCTCGCCGGGCGGATCCACGCCGCCTGGGTCGCCTTCATCGCCGGCGGGGCACCCGCCGCGCCGGGGCTGCCGGACTGGCCGCCCTACGACGGGCGCACCCGCACGACGATGATCCTCGACCGGATCAGCCGTCTGCAGGACGATCCGGAGCAGGCGGAGCGCAGGCTCTGGTCGCGCCTGTTCCTGGCCGACGCGACGCGCTGAGCCGGCGCCCGCTGCGGCTCAGACCGAGTAGTACATCTCGAACTCGACCGGATGCGGCGTGTGCTCGAAGCGATAGACCTCCTTCCACTTGATCTCGCAGTAGCTCTCGATCTGGTCGCGCGAGAACACGCCGCCCTCGAGCAGGAAGGCGTGGTCGGCGGCGAGCGAGACCAGCGCCTCGCGCAGCGAGCCGCAGACCGTCGGGATGCTGTGCAGCTCCTCCGGCGGCAGGTCGTAGAGATCCTTGTCCATCGCCTCGCCGGGATGGATCTTGTTCCTGATGCCGTCCAGTCCGGCCATCAGCATCGCCGCGAACGCGAGGTACGGGTTGGCGGTGGGATCGGGGAAGCGCACCTCGACGCGCTTCGCCTTCGGGCTGGTCGCGTACGGGATGCGACACGAGGCGGAGCGGTTGCGCGCGGAGTAGGCGAGCAGCACCGGCGCCTCGAAGCCCGGGATCAGGCGCTTGTACGAGTTGGTGGACGGGTTGGTGAAGGCGTTCAGCGCCTTGGCGTGCTTGATGATGCCGCCGATGTAGTACAGCGCGCTGTCGGACAGGTCGGCGTAGCCGTTGCCGGCGAACACCGGCTTGCCGTCCTTCCAGACCGACTGGTGCACGTGCATGCCCGAGCCGTTGTCGCCGTAGATCGGCTTGGGCATGAAGGTCGCGGTCTTGCCGTACGAGTGCGCCACGTTGTGTATGCAGTACTTATAGATCTGCATCTGGTCGGCCATCTTGGTCATCGAGCCGAACTTGGTGCCGAGCTCGTGCTGGCTCTGCGCCACCTCGTGATGGTGCTTCTCGATGATCAGCCCCATCTCGCCCATCGTCGAGAGCATCTCGGCGCGCAGGTCGTTCTCGCTGTCGACCGGTGGCACCGGGAAGTAGCCGCCCTTCACCGCCGGACGGTGGCCCATGTTGCCTTCGGGATAGTCCTTCATCGAGGCGCCGGGACCCTCGACGCTGTCGGTCTGGTACATCGCGAAGTTGGCGCCGGTGCCGAACTTCACGCTGTCGAAGATGAAGAACTCCGCCTCCGGCCCGAAGAAGGCGGTGTCGCCGATGCCGGTGGATTTCAGGTACTGCTCGGCGAGCTTGCTGGTGCCGCGCGGGTCGCGGTTGTAGAGCTGCCCGGTCGAGGGCTCGACGATGTCGCAGAACAGGATCAGCTGCGGCTTGGCCGCGAACGGATCCATCACCGCGGTCTCCGCATCCGGCATCAGGATCATGTCGCTCTCGTTGATCGCCTTCCAGCCGGCGATCGACGAGCCGTCGAACATGATCCCGTCGCGGAACACGTCCTCGTCGATGGTCGAGACGTGCTGGGTGGTGTGCTGCCACTTGCCCCGCGGGTCGGTGAAGCGCAGGTCCACGTACTCGACCGAGTGCTCCTGCAGCTGCTCCATCACCTTCGCGACGTGGTCGGGCGCGGGCGCGGCCGGGGGCGGGACAGGAGCAGTCGCCGACGCTTTTTTCGCCATATGGGATACCTTGCTGGTTGCGGCCGCGCCGCGCGGCCGTGTGGGAAACTGGGAGGCGGGGTCCAGCGCGAAGCTGAGCAATCAGCGTGCCACGTCCGGCCGCTTTCGCAAGCCGCACGGCCGCGCTGTCACGGCTAAATTGCGCCCGCGGCGGGAGCGGCGGCGCGTCAGATCGCGTCTTCGCCGCGCTCGCCGGTCCGGATCCGCACCACCTCGTCGAGCGTGCTGACGAAGATCTTGCCGTCGCCGATCCGCCCGGTGCGCGCCGCCTCGGTGATCGCCTCGAT
>CAXTNB010000375.1:0-2750 GCA_964245385.1 uncultured Acetobacteraceae bacterium
TGGAGGTGTCGCGCCCGCAATCGCTCGGCTTCCAGGGCTCGATCACCGAGAACACCCGGCTCGACGGCCTCAACATCATCGGCACCACCGCGATCCCGGTGGAGAACCTCGACAGCATCCAGGTGCTGAACGGGCTCGGCGGCGCCTTGTTCGGGCCGGAAACCCCGGCCGGCGTGTTCGACTATCGTTTGAAGCGTCCCACCGACGCGCCGCTCGCCCGCCTGGTCGGCAGCTATGCCAGCGACGGGCTGTTCACCACCGAGGGCGACGTCGGCGGCCGCGTCGGCGCCAATGGCTGGCTCGGCTACCGCATCGACCTCGTGCACGGCGAGGGCGAAAGCTTCGTGGACGGCTCCTTCGCCGACCGCACGCTGGGCAGCGCCGACCTCGACATCCACCTGGACGCCCATACGGTGATGGAGGTCGACGGCAGCCACTACGAGGACAGCGGCTACGGCCTGCCGGGCAGCATCGTCTACGACGGCGCCAGCACGAGTGCTGCGAACAGGAACACGATCCTGCCCGCGGCTCCCGATCCGACCGAGCGCGGCCTCGGCCAGCCGGGCGCCGGCACCGACCTCATCACCGACACCGGCCTGGTGAAGATCCTGCACGATTTCGGCGACGACTGGCATCTCGAGCTCGGCGGCCTGTACCAGGACGCACAGCGCAACCTGTTCGGCATCAGCAACACGCTCACCGACAACCGCGGCGACTACACCACCACCAAGAACTTCACCGCGGTCCCGCATTTCACCGACGGCAGCAACGAGGCCTCGCTCAACGGGCACGTGACGGTCGCCGGCCTGCGCAACGACCTCAGCCTCGGCACCAACGGCGTCGTCAACGACCAGTACAACTACAGCAGCCCGATCGTGACCACGCTCGGCAAGTCGAACCTCGCCAACCCCGCGATCTTCGGCACCGTGCCGATCCCGTCGCACGGCCGGCAGTATCTCGCGGGCGACCTGTTCCAGCAGTCGATCATCGAGGGCGACACGCTGCACTTCGACAGACACTGGGCGATCCAAGCGGTGTTCAGCGAGTCCTTCCTCCGCTCGGCCAGCTACAGCGCCAAGGACGCGGTGACCAGCACCGGCGACGCGAACGGCGCGTTCAGCCCGACGGTGAGCGGGATCTGGACCCCAACATCCAGGCTCACCGCCTACTTCACCTACGCCAGCAGCGTCGAGGAAAGCGACCAGGCGCCCGCCACCGCCATCAACGCCAACGCCTTTCTGGCCCCGTATCACGACGAGATGGTCCAGGCCGGCGTCAAGTACGCGCCGGTCGCCGACCTCCTGCTGACCGCCGACGCGTTCCGCATGACCCGCCCCTACGCCACCACACCGGCCGACAACGTGTTCCAGGTGATCGGCGAGCAGCGCGACCAGGGGTTCGAGACCTTCGCGCAGGGCAACCTGCTGCCGTCGCTGAGCGTGCTCGGCGGCTTCACCTTTATCGACGCCCGGCTGCTCGGCTCGGGCAACCCGGCGACCGATGGCGGCATGATCGTCGGCGTGCCGCAATGGAAGAGCGACGTGACGCTGGACTTCCATCCCGCGTTCCTGCGCGGCCTCGCCTTCACCGGCAGCGTGCACTACGAGAGCACGCGTGCCGCGACCGACACCAACACCTCCTTCGCCCCGCAATACGCGACGCTCGACCTGGGCATCCGCTACGCAACCCGCGTGCTGCGCCACGCGGTGATCGCCAGGCTCGGCGCGGTCAACGTGACCGGCACGCATTATTATTCCTCCATCGCCGACGGCAACATCGTCGGCAGCCCGGGAGCCGACACCGCCTATCTCGGCGCGCCGCGCACGGTGCTGGCGAGCCTGGAGTTCGATCTCTAGAGTCAAAAGCCAATCAGGTCTGCTTCCGACCGAGGCCGTGTGAAAACGTCGTGGCGTCGTTCGCGGATTACTGGCTGGCCCTGACGCAGACACTCATCGCGTACCTCATTCCCGCATCAGGCTCTGATCGGCTCCATCAGCGGCTCGACGCCCATAGTCACGATCACCCGCTTCATGTTGTAGGCCAGGACGTGGAGGCTCATTTCCGTGCTGACCCGCTTCAGCGTCTTTGTCAGGGAGTGGGTCGATCCCATCCACGCCTTCAGCGTGCCGAACGGGTGCTCCACCGTCTGCCGGCGCAGCCGCATCGCTTGCGGCACTTGGTCCAGCCGCCTCTGCATCGCGTCCAGCACGCCCTCGTGCTCCCAGCGCGTGATCCGCCGTGTCTTGGCCGGCGTGCACTGGGTCTTAATCGGGCAATCAGGGCACTCCGTCGTCCAGTAGTGCCGCAGCTCCTTGCCAGGCTCGTCGATGCGGTTGAACCATCACTTCATGATCTCGCCGGCAGGACAGCGGTAGGCATCCTGCTTCGGCAGGTAGGCGAAGTCCTGCTTGCCGACCGGCCATCTGCCCTTGATGTCCTCGCCCTTGTAGTAGCCACGATCCGCCAGGACGGTGACGGCACCTCGGCCGACGGCCGCCTAGAGCTGCCGGCCCATCGGTGCCAGGTGGCCGCGGTCGCTGCCATGGTTCGTCACCTCGTGCGCGACGATCAGGTGATGTCGTGTGTCGACGGCGGCCTGGACGTTGTAGCCGACGATGTCGGTGCCCTTGCCGCTGGACGACATCGACCGGGCGTTCGGTCGGTCAGGGAGATCTGCTGATCAGGCGCTGCCTGCACGGCGGCCTCCATGTCCCGGAACCGCTGCATCTGCCGCTTGAGCTCGGCAACCT
>CAXTNB010000375.1:2760-3046 GCA_964245385.1 uncultured Acetobacteraceae bacterium
GATCGACTTGGAGCGCGAGCCAGCGTCCTCCTGTCGGTCGGCGGCATCCATGGCTTCCATGTAGCGCCGGATGCTCTCCTCAACCTGCTCGATGCGGCGCTGCAGCTTGGTGGGCGTGAAGTTCTTGTCGCGGTTGTTCACGGCCTTGAACTTGGAGCCATCTACCGCGACCATGGCTTCGGAGAACAGGTTGAGCTTGCGGCAGAGCAGGATGAACTGCCGGCAGACGGCCTGAATGGCGGGACCGTTGTCGCGGCGGAAGTCGGCGATAGTCTTGAAGTCCGGC
>CAXTNB010000376.1:0-3043 GCA_964245385.1 uncultured Acetobacteraceae bacterium
CGCGGATGATGTCCATGCACAGCTCGACGCACTCGTCGCAGATGAACACGGTCGGCCCGGCGATGAGCTTGCGCACCTCATGCTGCGACTTGCCGCAGAACGAGCAGTACAGGGTGTTCTTGGAGTCGCTGGACTTGCTCATGGGCTCTCCTACCCCGCTGGGTTGCAAGAGCCACCCCCGGACAAGCTGATGACATTAGACCTGTCCCGAAAGCCGCATCAAGGGTGTCGCACACCCCGACGCGGCGGAAGGGACGGTTTGCAGCGGCCGGGGCCTGCCCCGGTTCAGCTCTTGGCGGCGTCCTCGGCGGAGGGCACCGGCCGGTTCTGCAGCACCTCGTCGACGATGCCGAACGCCTGCGCCTCGACCGCCGAGAGGTAGCTGTCGCGCTCCAGCTTCTGCTCGATCGCCTCCAGGGTCTGGCCGGTATGCTGCTTGTAGATCTCGTTCAGCCGCTGGCGCAGGTAGAGGATCTCCTTGGCCTGGATCTCGATGTCGCTGGCCTGACCCTGCGCGCCGCCCGAGGGCTGGTGCACCATGACCCGCGCGTTCGGCAGCGCCAGCCGCTTGCCCGGCGCCCCCGCCGCCAGCAGCAGCGAGCCCATCGACGCCGCCTGGCCGATGCAGACCGTGTTCACCGGGCTGCGTATGTACTGCATCGTGTCGTAGATCGCGAGGCCGGCCGAGACCACCCCGCCCGGGCTGTTGATGTAGAACGAGATGTCCTTGCTCGGGTTGACGCTCTCCAGGTGCAGCAGCTGGGCGCAGATCAGCGACGCCACCCCGTCATAGACCGGCCCGGTGAGGAAGATGATCCGGTCCTGCAGCAGCCGCGAGTAGATGTCGAACGCCCGCTCGCCGCGCGAGGTCTGCTCGACCACCATCGGCACGAGGGCGTTGCTGTAGATCTCCATGGGATCACGGTCCCTCATCTGTCTCTCCCGGTCCGAATGACACAAGATAGGCCGAACCGGCGCCGTTGAAAGCCCTTCCCGGAGGCGAGCCTCAGGGCAGCTCCGCCGGCGGCGCCTCGGCGAGCTCTTCGGGCGTGACCGTCCGCTCCTCGACGCGCGCCTGATCGAGCACGTAGTCGACCACCTTGTTCTCGAAGATCGGCCCGCGCAGCGTCTCGGCCGCCTGCGGGTTCTTGCGGAAGAAGTCGATCACCATCTGCTCCTGGCCGGGATAGCGTCCGGCCTCGGCGCGCATCGCGCGGCCCAGCTCCTCCTGCGTCACCTGGATCCCGGCGGCGCGGCCGATCTCGGCCAGCAGCAGCCCCAGCCGCACCCGCCGCTCGGCGATGCGCCGGTAGTCGGCACGCAGCGTCTCCTCGTCCTTGCCCTCGTCCTCGTCGTCCTGGCGGCCCTCCTTGCGGTCGGCCTCGACGCGCTGCCAGATCGAGGCGAACTCGCTCTCCACCATGCCCTCGGGGGCGGCGAAGTCGGCGCGCTCGGCCAGCGCGTCGAGCAGCTCGCGCTTGATGCGCATCCGCGACAGCTGCTCGTACTCCTGGCGCACCTGCTGGCCGATCACCTCGCGCACCTGCTCCAGCCCCTCGAAGCCGAGCGCCTTGGCGAGCTCGTCATCGATCGCCGGATCCACCGCCCGCTTCAGCGCCTTCGCGGTGACCTCGAAGCTCGCGGCCTTCCCGGCCAGCTCGGCGGCCTGGTACTGCTCGGGGAAGGTCACCTCGATCACGCGCTGCTCGCCGGGGGCGAGACCCTCCAGCTGCTCGGCGAAGCCGGGGATGAAGCCGGTGCCGCCGAGCTCGACGTTGACGTCCGAGCCGGTGCCGCCGTCGAAGGCGATCCCGTCGATCTTGCCGACGAAGTCCACGCTGAGCGTGTCGCCGGCGGCGGCGCCGCGCTGCGCGTCGCCGGTCTCGAAGCTGCGCTGCCGCTTGGCGATGTCGGCGAGCGCGCGGTCGATGGTCGCGGGGTCGGGTTCGGCCTTCAGGCGGGTCAGCGACAGGCCGCCCAGGTCGGGCACGCTGATCTCCGGCAGCAGCTCGAGCTCGACGGTGAATTCGAGGTCGCTCGAGGCGCTGCCGGATGCAGGCTGCCCGAGGGCGCCGCGCACCAGGTCGACCTTGGGCTGGCTCGCCGAGCGCAGGCCGCGTTCGGCGAGCAGGTCGCGGGTGGCGTCGTTGACGGTCTGCTCCAGCACCTCGCCGGTGACCGCGCTGCCGTAGCGCTGCCGCACGATGGACAGCGGCACCTTGCCCGGACGGAACCCCGGCAGGTTCATGGTGCGGCCGAGCTCGGTCAGCCGCGCCTGACGCTTGCCCTCCAGCTCCGCACCCGGCACCACCACCGTGAAGCCGCGCTTCAGGCCCTCGGAAAGCGTCTCAGTCACCTGCATCTGCCGGGCCATCCTCTGCCGATAAGCTCGCTCGGGCGCGCGGGCGCGGCACGGATGGTGCGGGCGGAGGGACTTGAACCCCCACGGCTTGCGCCACCAGAACCTAAATCTGGCGTGTCTGCCAATTCCACCACGCCCGCAGGGACACCTTCAACAGGCCCGCGGGGCCGTCCGCGATCACGCCCGCCGGAACCGTCGCCGTGAGCGCGCGGCTTTAGCCCAGCACCGTCGGTGAGGCAAGCGGCTCAGGCCCCGGCCGCGGCGCGCCGCATCGCCGCGGGCAGCCGCGCCGGCAGATCCTCCGCCAGCAGCCCCTCGCCGGCCAGGTTCGCCGCCTCGCCGTGCAGCCAGACCGCCGCGCACGCCGCCTCGAAGGCGCCCCCCGCCGCGCCGTCGCCGCGCAGCACGCCGCGCGCCAGCATCGCCGCCACGATCCCCGACAGCACGTCGCCGGCACCGGCGGTGCCGAGCCAGGGCGGCGCGTCGGCGTTGATCGCCGCTCGCCCGTCGGGGGCGGCGATGACGGTGTCGGAACCCTTGAGCACCACCACCGCATCCAGCCGCGCCGCGGCGGCGCGCGCCGCACCCAGGCGGTCGGAACCCGGAGCGCCGAACAGGCGGGCGAACGCGCCGGCGTGCGGCGTGATCACGCCGACGCCGCGCAGCCGCTCCGGCTGCCCC
>CAXTNB010000377.1:0-3038 GCA_964245385.1 uncultured Acetobacteraceae bacterium
GCCGGGGTGGCGCTGGCGGGTCGCCTGGCCTACCGCCTGGCCGCGCCCGCCCCGCCTCGAGCGCCGCAGCGCCCCGCGGTCCGAGGGTTCCGGACTCTTGCACTTTCGAGGCGGTGCCACGATGTTGCGGCGCAGCCGTCGCGACCGGCGTGCCCCAACCTGCTCGCCGTGATCCTCCCGGCGGCGCCAGAGCATCCCGGCGGCACGTCCGCGCCACCGGCGATGGAGGCCGAACCATGAGCTCCTCCCCCTCGCCGCGGCGCCAGCTGCGCCTCGGCGCCTTCATGCGCCCGGTCAGCATCCATACCGGCGCCTGGCGCTTCCCCGGCGCCTACCCGGACGCGAACTTCAACTTCGCGCACCTGAAGCGCTTCATACGCACGCTGGAGCGCGGCCGGTTCGACGCCTTCTTCATGGCTGACCACCTGGCGGTGCTGAACATGCCGGTGGCCGCACTCAAGCGCAGCCACACCGTCACCTCGTTCGAGCCCTTCACCCTGCTGTCGGCGCTGGCGGCGGTCACCGAGCGCATCGGCCTGGTCGCCACCGCCTCGACCACCTTCGACGCGCCGTATCACGTGGCGCGCCGCTTCGCCTCGCTCGACCATATCAGCGACGGCCGCGCCGGCTGGAACATCGTCACCACGGCCAATCCCGACGCGGCGCTGAATTTCGGCTACGACGACGAGATCGATCACGACGCGCGCTACCGACGCGCCCGCGAGTTCTACGACGTGGTCACCGGGCTGTGGGACAGCTTCGCCGACGACGCCTTCCTGCGCGACGTTTCCTCCGGGCTGTTCTTCGACCCCGCCAGGATGCACGTGCTGGATCACCACGGGCCGCACCTCGACGTGCGCGGGCCGCTCAACATCGCGCGCCCGGTGCAGGGCTGGCCGGTGATCGTGCAGGCCGGCTCCTCGGAGGCGGGGCGCCAGCTCGCCGCCGAGACCGCCGAGGTGGTGTTCGCCGCCGAGCCCGACCTCGCCGCCGGGCAGCGCTTCTACGCCGACGTCAAGGCGCGCATGCAGCGGCTCGGCCGCGATCCCGACCACATGAAGATCCTGCCCGCCGCCTTCGTGGTGGTCGGCGACAGCATCGCCGAGGCCGAGGACCGGCGGGCGCAGCTCGACGCCCTGGTGCACTACGACAGCGGCATCGCCTCGCTCTGCAGCGCGCTGGGCCACGACGTCTCCGGCTGCGATCCGGACGGTCCGCTGCCGGAGATCCCGGAGACCAACGCCAGCAAGAGCGCGCGGGCGCGCATCCTCGAGCTGGCGCGCACGCGCGGGCTCACCATCCGCCAGCTGGCGCAGAAGGTCGGCAGCTATTCCGGCCTCGCCTTCGTCGGCACGCCCTCGCGCATCGCCGACGAGATGGAGGCCTGGCTCGACGGCCGCGGCTCGGACGGCTTCAACGTCATGTTCCCCTGGCTGCCGGGCGGCCTCGACGACTTCGTGGACCGGGTGGTGCCGGAGCTGCAGCGGCGCGGCCTGTTCAGGCGCGAGTACGAAGGCACGACGTTGCGCGAGAACCTGGGGCTGCCGCGTCCGGGCAACCGCTTCTTCGACCGCGAGGCCGAGCGCGGCTGATCCAGGGCCGGCGGCAGGCAACAGGAAGATCCCTCTTGCCGGGCGCCTGCCCGCCAGCCACCTGCAGGGGATGCATGTTCCGCCCCTGCTCGCCCTGCTGCTGGTCGCAGCACTCGCCGAGACCCTGCTCTCGCTGTGGCTGTCGCGCCGTCACGTGGCCCACGTGCGACGCCACCGCGACTCCATCCCGCCGGACTTCGCCGCCGCGGTCAGCCCGCAGGAGCACCGCCGCGCCGCGGACTACACGGTGGCGCGCGAGCGGCTCGCCATGCTGCGCTCGGTCTGGCAGTGGGGGATCGGCGTCGCCTGGCTGCTCGGCGGCTTCGACCTGCTGTACGGCGCCATCGCGACGCTGATGCCGCCCTCGCTCGGCCGCAGCACCGCCTTCGTGGTGGCGAGCAGCGCCATCGGCATCGCGCTGTCGCTGCCGTTCTCGCTGTACGCGACCTTCGTCATCGAGCAGAGGTTCGGCTTCAACCGGACCACCCCGGGCCTGTTCGCGCGCGATCGCCTGAAGAGCTGGGGGTTCTCGCTGCTGCTCGCGGTGCCGCTGCTGCTGGGCTGCTTCTGGCTGATGCGTCATGCCACCGGATGGTGGTGGCTCTACGTCTGGCTCGGCCTGGTGGTGCTGATGCTGGCCGCGCCCGCCGTCTACGTCCGGCTGATCGCGCCGCGCTTCAACCGCTTCACGCCGCTGCCCGACGGCGAGCTGAAGCACGCCATCCTGTCGCTGATGCAGGCCTGCGGCTTCCGCGCCTCGGCGCTGTTCACCATGGACGCGTCGCGGCGCTCGTCGCACGGCAACGCCTACTTCATCGGCTTCGGCCGCACCAAGCGGATCGTGCTGTTCGACACGCTGGTGGAGGGCAGTCCGCTCGACGAGGTGCGCGCCATCGTCGCCCACGAGCTCGGCCATTTCCGCCACGGCCACGTGCTGTCCGGCCTGCTGCGCTCGGCGGCGATGCTGTTCGGGGTCCTCGCCGGCTTCGGCTGGCTGGCGCATCAGCCCTGGCTGCTGGGGTCGCTCGGCATCCGTCATGCCGACGCGGCCCTCTCGCTGGTCGCCTGCCTGCTGTGCTGGTCGCTGCTGGGACCGTTCGTCGGGTTGATCGGCAACTGGACCTCGCGCCGGCACGAGTTCCAGGCCGACGAGTTCGCCCGCACCCAGGCCGGCGCCGACCCGATGGTCTCCGCCCTGGTGCGGCTGAGCCGGGAGAACGCCAGCACGCTGACGCCGGACCCGCTCTATGCGCTCTACCACTACTCGCATCCGCCGGTGCCGGTGCGCGTCGCCCGGTTGCGACGGTCGCAGGCGGGCCCGCTCGCGCACCCGGCCGGTTGAAGGCGGCGCCCCGCCGGTCACGATCGGGGCGGCGCGGACACGGCGCATGAACCGATCGCGTCGGCCGGGCTTGTGGTCGCAGCAGGCGGGAGAGCCGGACATGA
>CAXTNB010000378.1:0-3014 GCA_964245385.1 uncultured Acetobacteraceae bacterium
ATGCCGCCCGAAGCGCCGGTCACCAGCGCGGTCTGGCCGTCGAGCCTGAACATGGCGGATCCCCGGGATGCAGCTTCGGTTGACGGGTGGCGCGGAGCTCAGAGCAGCTTCAGCAGCGCCTCGATCTCCTCCGGCGTGCCGGCGCTGCGGGTCGCGGCGTCCGGCGCGATGCGCTTGCACAGGCCGGACAGCACCTTGCCGGCGCCGAGCTCGACGAAGCTGTCGACTCCCATCGCGCTCATCGCCAGCACGCTCTCGCGCCAGCGCACGGTGGAGGTCACCTGCTGCACCAGCAGCTCGCGGATCTGCTCCGGCGCGCTGACCTTGGCCGCGGTGACGTTGGCCACCAGCGGCAGCGCCGGGCTCGCGATCGCCGCCTCGCCCAGGGCGTCGCGCATGGCGTCGGCCGCCGGCGCCATCAGCGAGCAGTGGAACGGCGCGGAGACCGGCAGCAGCATGGCGCGCCGGATGCCGCGCTCCTTGGCGAGCTCGATCGCACGGGCGACGGCGCTGAGCGCGCCGGAGATCACCACCTGGCCGCCGCCATTGTCGTTGGCGACCTCGATCACCTCGCGTCGGTCCGGCTGGCCCTCGATGCGCAGCGGCGCCGCCGCGCCGCAGATCTCGTGCGCCTGCTCCACCTCGACGCCGAGCAGCGCCGCCATGCCCCCCTCGCCCAGCGGCACCGCCTGCTGCATGGCGCTGCCGCGCAGGCGCAGCAGCACGGCGGTCTGCGCGATGCCGAGGCTGCCGGCGGCGGCGAGGGCCGCGTACTCGCCCAGCGAGTGCCCGGCGACCACCGCCGCCCTGCCGGTGAGCTGCAGGCCGCCCTCGCGCTCCAGCACCCGCAGCACCGCGAGCGAGACCGCCATCAGCGCCGGCTGGGTGTTCTGGGTCAGCGTCAGCTCCTCGATCGGGCCCGCGAACATCAGCTTGGACAGCCGCTCGCCGAGCGCGTCGTCGACCTCCTGGAACACCTCCCGCGCTGGCGCGAAGGCAGCGGCGAGGTCGCGGCCCATGCCGGCGAACTGGCTGCCCTGTCCGGGGAAGATGAAGGCATAAACGGGCATCAGGACGCGATCCGCTCCAGGACGATGTAGTGCGAGATGGCGGAGAGGCCGGGCGGATGTCAATCTCGACCGCCTGAGCCGGACTTGCCGCCGGCGCGGCGGGATGGGACAGATCCGCCATGCCGGATGACCTCGATCCGACCACGTACCGGACCCGGCGATGGACCGGCTGAGCGTCCTGCTGCAGGGGCTGGATCTGCGCGGCACGCGGGGGCTGGAGATCGGCCCGCTGCACAACCCGATCCTGCGCCGGCCGCAGGCCGACGTGCTGTACGTCGATCATGTCGACACCGACGGGCTGCGCGCGAAGTACCGGGACGATCCGGACGTCGATCCGGGTCGGATCGTCGAGGTGGACATCGTCTGGAGCGCGGGTTCGCTGGCGGATGCCTGCGACGGCGGACGCTTCGACTACGTGATCGCCTCGCACGTGATCGAGCACGTGCCGGACCTGATCGGCTGGCTGGCGCAGCGGAAGTCGGTGCTGCATCCCTCGGGCACGGTGCGGCTGATCGTGCCGGACGGCCGCTACTGCTTCGACTACCGGCGCGAGACCAGCTCGGCCGCCGACCTGATCCTGGCCGCGCGCGCCCGGGCGACGGCGCCGGGGCCGCGGCAGATCCTCGACTTCATGCTGAACATCGCGCCGCTGCCGCTGGAGGAGGCCTGGAACGGCCGCAGGCCGCCCTGGCCGCCGCCGCAGCGCCACGAGTACGAGCGCGCGGTGGCGGCGATGGAGCATGCGGGCGCGACCGGCGCCTACCGCGACGTGCATTGCTGGGTGTTCACGCCGCTGGCGTTCGCCCGCCTGATGCGCCAGCTGGCGGCCTACGGCCTGCTCGGCTTCGCCTGCAGCCGCTGCACCGCCACCGCGCCGGGCGAGCTCGACTTCTTCGTCCACCTGGTGGCGACCGACGACGCGGCGCTCATCGCCGACACCTGGAGCTGGGCGGTGCAGCAGCACGAGGCCGAGCCGCCGGAGTGCGACCGCTCGGCGGGGCTGCAGGCCGAGCTCGCGTCGCTGCGCCGCTCGCGCAGCTGGCGCCTGACCAGGCCGCTTCGCGCGCTGCACGCGAGGCTCGGCCGCACCCGCTGAGGGCCGGCGTCGGGCCGGCCGCGTCGGCGGTGTCGGGCAGCCGGTTCAGTCCGCCGCCTCCGCCAGCTCCTCGACCGGCGGGCAGGAGCAGATCAGGTTGCGGTCGCCGTAGCTGTTGTCGAGCCGACCGACGGGGGCGAAGTACTTGTGGCGGCGGTCGACGCCGGTGGGGAAGCAGGCCTCCTCGCGCGAGTAGGCGCGCGTCCACTCGTCGGTGGTCAGGTCGGCGACGGTGTGCGGGGCATGACGCAGCGGGCTCTGCGCCGCCGTGATCCGGCCCTGCTCCACCGCGGCGATCTCCTGGCGGATCGCGATCATCGCGTCGCAGAAGCGGTCCAGCTCGGCCTTGTTCTCGGACTCCGTGGGCTCGATCATGAAGGTGCCGGCGACCGGGAAGCTCACCGTCGGCGCGTGGAAGCCGTAATCGACCAGGCGCTTGGCGATGTCGTCGACGGTGATGCCGGTGGCGTCCTTGATCGGGCGCAGGTCGACGATGCACTCGTGCGCCACGTGCCCGTGCAGGCCGCGATACAGCACCGGGTAGTGCGGTGCCAGCCGCGCGGCGACGTAGTTGGAGTTGAGGATCGCGATCTCGGTGGCGCGACGCAGCCCCGCCTCGCCCATCAGCAGGATGTACGCGTAGGAGATCGGCAGGATCGAGGCCGAGCCGAAGGGTGCGGCCGACACCGCCCCGACGTCGCGCCCGGCCTCGGACCCGCCATCGGCATGCCCGGGATGCTGCGGCAGGAACGGTGCCAGGTGCGCGGCGACGCCGATCGGACCCATGCCCGGGCCGCCGCCGCCGTGCGGGATGCAGAAGGTCTTGTGCAGGTTGAAGTGGCTGACGT
>CAXTNB010000379.1:0-2482 GCA_964245385.1 uncultured Acetobacteraceae bacterium
CGCGTATCCCCGACAGCGGGTTCTTCACCTCGTGCGCCAGGATCGCCGCCATGCCGCTGACGGATCGCGCGGCGCTGCGGAAGGTGAGCTGGCGGTCCAGCGCGCGCGCCGCCGAGGCATCGTGCAGGGTCAGCATCACCGACCCCGGCTGCTCGGCGAGACCGGTTCCCTGCACCGTGATCCCGCGCCGGTGCAGCCGCGGCCCGTCCAGCACCAGCTCGTGCTCGACCACGCTGGTGCCGTGCCGGCGCACCTGATCGACCAGCAGGAACAGCGGGTGATCCCCGGACAGGAAATCGACCATCGCGTGATGGCGCAGCTGCGACACCGACATGCCGAAGAAATGCTCGGCGGCGACGTTGGCGTAGCGGATCCGGTTGGACGGATCGAGCAGCACCACCGGCACCAGCAGGCTGTCGATCATCGAGGCGTGGTCGACCGGGGCGACGCCCGCCATCGCCGAGGCCGGCGCGGGCGGCAGCGCGCCGGGTCGGGCACGGCTCTGCTCGCGACCGGACTCCGCGACCGCTTCCGCCGGCGGAGCGTTCTTGGCCCGCGACAGGGCTGTCCTCACGCGGCCGCGCTCAGCGGGGCAGACGCGCCGGAGGGCGCGCGCGCGGTCCGACCCAGGCCGAGCCCGATCTGCCGGGCGTAGAACTCCGCGATCATCGCCAGCGCCGCGTCGGCGTCGTCGACGCGGTTGATCGCCGCCCGGAAGCCCGCGGAATCGACCAGGCCGGCCGAGTACCAGGAGACGTGCTTGCGGGCCAGCCGGAGACCGGGCTGGCGGCCGAAATGCTGCAGCATCGAACGGTAGTGCTCCAGCACGATGGCCCGCTCCGCCTCCAGGTCCGGGTCGGGGACGTGCACGCCGTGCAACAGGGCCGCCGCCACCTGTGCCGGCAGCCAGGGCCGGCCGTAGCAGCCGCGGCCGATCATCACCCCGTCGGCGCCGGACTCCGACAGGGCACGTTCCGCCGCCGCGACGCTGGTGATGTCGCCGTTCACCACCACCGGCAGCGAGGTCGCCTGCTTCACCCGGCGCACGAACGACCAGTCCGCCTGTCCGGTGTAGAACTGCTGGCGCGTGCGGCCGTGCACGCTGACCATGCGTATCCCGCTCTCCTGCGCGATCCGCGCCAGCGCCGGCGCGTTGAGGTGCTGGTGATCCCAGCCCATGCGCATCTTCAGCGTCACCGGGACCGCGACCGCGCGCACCACCGCCTGCAGCAGGGCGGCGGCCAGCACCTCGTCGCGCATCAGCGCCGAGCCGGCCATCTGGCCGACCGCCACCTTCTTCACCGGGCAGCCGAAATTGATGTCGATCAGGTCGGCGCCGCGGTCGACGGCGATGCGCGCCGCCTGGGCCATCGCGTCGGGCTCGCAGCCGGCGAGCTGCACCGCGTTCGGGCCGCCGTCCGGAGCGACCTCGGCCATGCGCAGCGTGGCGGCGTTCTCGCGTATCATCGCCCACGACGCGATCATCTCCGAGACCACCAGGCCGGCACCCAGCCTGCGCGCCAGCCTGCGGAACGGCAGGTCGGTGACGCCCGACATCGGCGCCACGATCACCGGCGCCTGCAGGCGCACGCCGCCGAGATCGATCGGCGACAGCCTGGCGCGGCTGCCGCTGCGCGGCGCCGAGGCATTCTGGTCGGCCACGACGCAAACCGACCGGGAATCACGCATGTCGTATCGATTGCTCATGATTTGGGCAGAGTAACGGAGTGCTCCGTCCGGTGCAATCGAGACCGGTTCCCGAGAGCGAGGCGGCGCGGACCAGCTTGACGCCCGGTGCGGCGCGCAGCATTGCTCCGCCATGCGCCTCGCAGCCCTCCTCCTCGCCGCAGCACCCGGACCGCGTTCCGGCGTCGCGCCCGCCGAGCCGTCGCTCTCGCCCGCGGCGCGCGCGGCCGTGGCGCGGGCGGCCGACGCGCTGCTCGCGCATGTCGATCTGCTGCAGCCGGTCGGCGAGGCCCACCTGCTCGAGCCGGTGCCGGGTAGTGCCGCGAAGCTGCGCCCGGCGGTCGCCGGCGGCGAGACCCGCGCGCAGAGCGTGCGACAGGGCCTGGAGGCACTGGACGCCCTGCCGGCGGAGGCGCGCCCCGACCTGGTGCTGGTGCATGACGGCGCGCGGCGGTGCGCCTCGCCGAGCGTGATCCGGTCGGTGATCGCCGCACTCGGAACCCATCAGGGTGCCGTGCCCTGTCTTCCCGTCGGCGAGGCGCTCAAGCGCGGCGCCGCGGGCGAGGTCGCCGGCAGCGTCGCCGGCCACGGCCTGTATCTGGCACGGAGCCCGCAGGGCTTCGCGTTCCTCACCCTGCGCGACCTGTATCGCGCGCACGACGGCAGCGAAGTTCCCGACGACGCCGTCCTGCTCGAGCGCGCCGGCATCGCGGTCGCTCTGGTCGAGGACGCGGAGGAGACCGGGTCGACCGAGGCGGCGCGGCCGATCCCGCCGACGCTGCTGCCGCGCACCGGC
>CAXTNB010000379.1:2492-2996 GCA_964245385.1 uncultured Acetobacteraceae bacterium
TCTGCGAGCGGCCCAAGATCGGTCCGCATGCCGGCAGGATGCGCGAGCGTCTCGCCGACCTGCTGCGCACCGAGATCGGTCGCATCTCGGTCAAGGCGACGACGACGGAGCGGCTCGGCTTCACCGGACGCGGCGAAGGCATCGCCTGCCAGGCCAGCGCCACCATCCTGCTGCCCTGAGCCGCACCGCCCGCACCCGACGAAGCCCGGGTCTCAGCGCGAGCCGGAGGGCACGAACGAGCGGGCGGTGGCCGGAGCACCGACCTCGAACGGCGTCGCGTCGGACCAGAAGCGGGAGGTGAACTTCCGCGCGTCGACCCGGTACGGCCGGTCCCAGGTGAAGCCCACGTCGGCGACCTCGCGCATGAAGCGGGACATCAGGCCCAGCAGGGGCAGCAGCCTGAGCGGCACCACCCTGAGCCTGAGCGGGACGCCGAGCGCCTCGGCGCCCAGGCGCAGGATCTCGCGCGGGGTCCGGGTGGGCGCGCAGGGCATGTTCCAGAAC
>CAXTNB010000380.1:0-2988 GCA_964245385.1 uncultured Acetobacteraceae bacterium
GCGAGTCGGCGGCCGGCTCGGCCCCGGACCGGCCCGAGGCCTCGCCGGCCGGCGACTCGCGGCTGGCGCAGCAGCACCTGCCGCATCCCGGCGCGGTCGACAGCTTCCTGCGCGCCCGCCACGGCGACCCGTTCTCCCTGCTCGGCCCGCACCCGGTGCCCGGCGGCACGGTGGTTCGCGCGTTCTGGCCGGAGGCGAGCCGGCTCGAGCTGGTCGAGCGGGTGAGCGGCGCCGTGCTCGGCGAGCTGGTGCGCATCCACCCCGACGGGCTGTGGTCGGGCGTGATCCGCTCCGCCTCCCCCTACCGGCTGCGCGCGCGCATCACCGACGGCGCCGGCGGCGAGACGGCGGTCGAGACCGAGGATCCCTACAGCTTCGGCCTGCTGCTCGGCGAGCTCGACATCTACCTGATCGCCGAGGGCCGTCACCGCGAGCTGGGCCACGTGCTGGGCACGCACGTGATGGAGATCGACGGCGTGCGCGGCACCCGCTTCGCGGTGTGGGCGCCGAACGCGCAGCGCGTCTCGGTGGTCGGCTCCTTCAACGGCTGGGACGGACGGCGCCACCCGATGCGGCTGCGCAGCCCGTCGGGGGTGTGGGAGCTGTTCGTCCCGCGCGTCGGCGCCGGCGAGCACTACAAGTACGAGCTCGTCGGCGCCGACCGCAACCTGCTGCCCTGGCGAGCCGATCCGCTCGCCTGGGCCACCGAGGCGCCGCCGCAGACCGCCTCGCAGGTCGACGACCCGCACTTCGTCTGGAGCGACGAGGCCTGGATGGCCGGCCGCGCCGCGCGCCAGGCGCCGGACGCGCCGATCTCGGTCTACGAGATGCACGCCATGTCGTGGCTGCCGCACGACGGCACCGCCTCGAACTGGGACGCGCTCGGCGACCGGCTGATCCCCTACCTGAGCGAGCTCGGCTTCACCCACGTGGAGCTGATGCCGGTGATGGAGCACCCGTTCGGCGGTTCCTGGGGCTACCAGGTGCTCAGCCAGTTCGCGCCGACCGCGCGGCTCGGCTCGCCGACGCAGTTCGCGCGCTTCGTCGATCGCTGCCACGCCGCCGGGATCGGCGTGCTGCTGGACTGGGTGCCGGCGCACTTCCCCACCGACAGCCACGGCCTCGCCCGCTTCGACGGCACGCCGCTGTACGAGCACGGCAACCCGTTCGAGGGCTTCCACCAGGACTGGAACACCTACATCTACAACCTCGGCCGCCACGAGGTGCGCGGCTTCATGATCGCCGGCGGCCTGTTCTGGCTGCAGCATTTCCACGTCGACGGGCTGCGCGTCGATGCGGTCGCCTCGATGCTGTACCGCGACTACAGCCGCAAGCACGGCGAGTGGGTGCCGAACCGCCACGGCGGCCGCGAGAACCTGGAGTCGATCGCCTTCCTGCAGGACCTGAGCCGCGCGGTGCACGAAACCGCGCCGGGCGCGATCCTGATCGCCGAGGAATCCACCTCGTTCCCCAACGTGTCGCGTCCGGCCGACGAGGGCGGCCTCGGCTTCGACTACAAGTGGAACATGGGCTGGATGCACGACACGCTGCATTACGTCGAGGAGCAGCCGGTCTATCGGCGCTGGCACCATAACGAGATCTCGTTCGGCCTGGTCTACGCCTTCTCCGAGCGCTTCATGCTGCCGATCTCGCACGACGAGGTGGTGTACGGAAAAGGCTCGATGATCGGCAAGATGCCGGGAGACCACTGGCAGAAGTTCGCCAACCTGCGCGCCTATTACGGCTTCATGTGGACCCATCCCGGCAAGAAGCTGCTGTTCATGGGCAGCGAGATCGCCCAGGTCCGCGAGTGGAACCACGATACCGGGCTCGACTGGGGGCACCTCGACGATCCGATGCATCGCGGCGTGCAGCTGCTGATCGCCGACCTCAACCGGATCTACCGGGCGCTGCCGGCGCTGCACGTCAAGGATTGCGACCCGGGCGGCTTCCGCTGGGTGGTGCTGCACGACGCCGACCAGAGCGTGTTCGCCTGGCTGCGCCTCGGCGAGTGGGGCCACAAGCCGGTGCTGGTGGTATGCAACTTCACCCCGGTGCCGCGTCACGACTACCGCATCGGCGTCAGCCAGTCCGGGGCCTGGCGCGAGGTGCTGAACACCGACGCCGGTCGCTACGGCGGCTCCAACGTCGGCAACGGCGGCGGCGTCGAGGCGCACGAGGTCGCCCATCACGACCAGCCGGCGTCGCTCAGCCTGGTGCTGCCGCCGCTGGCGACGCTGGTGCTGACGCCGGCATGAGCGCCGGGTCAGGGAACGATCCGGCGGACCGCCTGCTCGACCGGCTCTGCGAGCTGGCCGGCCTCGCGACCGAGTGGTGCGACATCTTCGGCAAGACCCACGCGGTGGCGAAGCGGGACCTGCTCCGCATCCTCGCCGCGCTCGGGCTCGGCGGCGAGCAGCCGGCGGAATGGCGCGCCCGCATCGAGCAGCTGGAGCGCGAGGCGCTGTCGCCGCCGCCGCTGCTGACGGCCGAGCTGTCGTCGCCGGTGACGCTGCCGCTGCCGCCCGGTCCGTGGCGGCTCACGCTCGAAGCCGGCGGCAGCCTCGACGGCCACGCCGAGCCGGACGGCGGCGGCAGCCGCATCACCGCCCCCGACCGTCCCGGCTACCACCGGCTGGAGATGGCCGGCCAGCAGATCACGCTGGCGGTGGCGCCGTCGCGCTGCTTCACCGTGGGCGAGGCGCTCGGCAGCACCGAGCCGGCCGCCTGGGGCCTGGCGGTGCAGCTGTACGCGCTGCGCCGGGACGGCGACGGCGGTGTCGGCGACTACGCCGCCCTCGCCGCGTTCGCCGGCGAGGCCGCGGCCGCCGGAGCCAGCGCGCTGGCGATCAGCCCGGTGCACGCGCAGTTCTCCGCCGATCCCGATCGCTTCAGCCCCTACGCGCCGTCGAGCCGGGTCATGCTCAACGCGCTGCACATCGCGGCCGACGCGCCCCGACCCGACGCGGCGCGTCGGCCGCGATGTGC
>CAXTNB010000381.1:0-2988 GCA_964245385.1 uncultured Acetobacteraceae bacterium
GGTCACGTAGCTCGATTCCTGCGACGCCAGCAGGACGTAGATCGGGGCGAGCTCCGCGGGCTGGCCGGGCCGGCCGATCGGGGTCTGTGAGCCGAGCGACGGGATCTTCTCCTGCGGCTGGCCGCCGCTCGGCTGCAGCGGCGTCCAGACCGGGCCGGGCGCCACCGCGTTGACGCGTATGCCCTTGCTGGCGATCTGCTTGGCGAGCGCCTTGGTGAAGGCGGTGATCGCCGCCTTGGTGGAGGCGTAGTCGAGCAGCGTCGGGGAGGGCTGGTAGCCCTGGATCGACGTCGTGTTGATGATGGCCGCACCCGGCGGCAGCAACGGGATCGCGGCCTTGCACAGCCAGAACATGGCATGCACGTTGGTGCGGAAGGTCGCGTCGAACTGCTCGGTGGTGAGGTCGGCGATGTCCTTCACCGCGGTCTGCTTGCCGGCGACGTTGACCAGGATGTCGAGCCCGGACAGGGCCTCGTGCGCGTCGCGGACCAGCTTGACGCAGAACGCCTCGTCGCTGATGTCGCCGGGGAGGGCGACCGCCTTGCGCCCTGCCTCGCGTATCAGCGCCACCACCTCGGCGGCATCCGGCTGCTCCGACGCCAGGTAGCTGAGGGCCACGTCCGCTCCCTCGCGGGCGAAGGCGATGGCGGTGGCGCGGCCGATCCCGGAGTCGGCACCGGTGATCAGCGCCTTGCGCCCGCGCAGGCGGCCCGACCCCTTGTAGCTGTGCTCGCCGTGATCGGGCTTCGGGCTCATCTCGGAGCTGAGGCCCGGTGCCGACTGCGGCTGCTCGTCGAACTCCGGCTGCGGATACTGCTTGGTCGGGTCCTGCATGTCGTACTGGTTCAGCGTGGCCATGTCGGCCCCCCATCGGTTGGACGCGGTCGGCAACGGCGCGCGCCGGCCGGGGTTCGGTCACGTGTCGGGGAGTTGCGCCCCGGTGCCGTTGCGCCGAGAAGCTGGCCGATGAGCACCGGAGCGGCCCCATCGATCGCGATCATCGGCGCCGGTGCGGCCGGACTCGCCGCCGCCGACCTGCTCTCGGAGCGCGGCTGCCGGGTCACGCTGCACGAGCGGATGCGGACACCGGGGCGCAAGCTGCTGATGGCGGGGCGGGGCGGCCTCAACCTCACCCACTCCGAGCCGCTCGAGATCCTGCTGCGGCGCTACGGCAGCATGCGGCCCTGGCTCGCGCCGGCGATCGAGGCGTTTCCGCCCGACGCGCTGCGGCAGTGGGCGGAGCAGCTCGGCCAGCCGCTGTTCGTCGGCAGCAGCGGTCGCGTGTTTCCGCGCGCGATGAAGGCATCCGGGCTGCTGCGCGCGTGGCTCGGCCGCCTGCAGTCGCGCGGCGTGGTGCTGCGTGCCGGCAGCGCCTGGGCCGGATGGGACGAGGCCGGTGCGGCGCGGCTGCAGGACGGCACCGCGATCGAGGCGGACGCCATGCTGCTGGCGCTCGGCGGGGCGAGCTGGGCGCGGCTGGGCTCGGACGGACGCTGGGCGACGCTGCTGGCGCGTCGCGGCGTCGCACTGGCGCCGTTCCGGCCGGCCAATTGCGGGGTGCGCCTCGCGTGGTCGGAGGGCTTCGGCGCGCGCTTCGCCGGACGGCCGCTGAAGAACCTGTCGCTCCGCCACGCGGGGCTGGTCTCTCGCGGCGACCTGATGCTGACCGGCCGCGGCCTGGAGGGCGGCGCGCTGTATCCGCTCTCGGCCGCGCTGCGCGACGCGCTCGAGACGGATGGCCCGGTGACGCTGCGGCTCGACCTGCGCCCGCACCAGGATCAGGCCGTCCTGATCGAGCGGCTGTCGCGGGTGCGTGCCCGCGAGAGCCTGTCGAACCGGCTGCGCAAGGCGCTGGCGCTGCCGCCGGAGGCCATCGGGCTGCTGCGCGAGGCGGCGGGGTCTGACCTGCCGTCGGACCCGGTCGGGCTGGCGACGCTGGTCAAGTCGCTGCGCCTGCGGGTGATAGGTCTGGACGATCTCGACCGCGCCATCTCGACCGCCGGCGGCATCCGTCGCGAGGCGGTCGACGAACGCTTCATGCTGCGCGCCGTGCCGGGCGTGTTCGCGGCCGGCGAGATGCTGGACTGGGAGGCGCCGACCGGCGGCTACCTGCTGCAGGCCAGCATCGCCACCGGTCGCGCGGCGGCATCGGGGATGCTCGACTGGCTGCGGCGGTGACGCGCCGCTCGCGGCTAAGCGGGCAGCGGAGGCCGTCGCCAGCTTCTGCTCGAAGCGGCGGAACTCGGCCTCCAGCTGCCACTGCGCGCGCGCCTTCTCGCTGTGGGCGAGGAAGCCGGCGCAGCTCGCCGCGGCGGCCGAGCCGGGCGCGCTCTCCGCGCAGGCGGACGCGATGCCGCCGCCCGACAGGCTCCACAGGCTGTCGCCCGGCAGGAAGGAGTAGGTCAGGGAGTCGCGCGAGAACTGCTTGAGGTCGGCGTAGCGCAGCCCGTAGCTGGCGGTCGCGCGCATATATTCGTGGGTCAGGTCGATGCGCGACACGCCCTCGTCGTCGGTGCACAGCACCAGCGGCACGCCGGCGGCGCGGTAGGCCCGGAACGGGTGGTCCTCTCCCTTCACGCCCAGGATCACGTCGTTGCTGGTCAGGTTGATCTCGACCGCGACGTGGCGCCGGGCCATCTCGGCGAGCAGGTCCGCGGCACCGTCCTCGTAGCTGACGTCGACGCCGTGGCCGATCCGCTTCGCACCCGCGATCTCGACCGCGTCGCGGATATGGAAATGCAGGTCCTCCGGCGGGACCAGCCCCTCGGTCAGCTCGCCGGCGTGCAGGGTCAGCTTGACCGCGGGATCGCGCGAGGAGAGGTAGCGGAAGGCGCGCATGTGCAGGTCGTAGTCGCGCAGCGCCACCGGATCGTCCTCCGGCGCCACGATGTTGACGCCGACGAAGCGCGGATCCGCGTCGACCAGCGCGTAGCTGTACGCCATCTGCGCGCACACCGCCTGCGGCGGCGGGATGCGGGTCCGCTGGGG
>CAXTNB010000382.1:0-2986 GCA_964245385.1 uncultured Acetobacteraceae bacterium
GATTGCGGCTGGTCGTGCGGGCCGCGCGGGTAGTCGGCGAGCAGCCGGTCGAGCCCGGCCTGCTTGCCGGCGGCGCGGGCCGCCGCCTGCATGGTCTCGCGGCCGCCGTGGCAGCCGGACGCGGACTCCGTCGGCACCGGCTCATGCGGGACGCCGTCCATGCCCGCGCTCTCCATGCTCAGGCGCCTTCGTAGACGACTTCGAGCGACGGCTTCTCGGCCACGCCCGCGCTGCCGCACATGTCGGCGAGCGAGGCCGGCTCCAGCACCACGTCGCGTCCGACCGCGTCGCCCTTGAACAGGCCGAGCAGCCCGTCATGGCTCAGCGGCCGCGGCCGCAGCGGCGGCGCTTCGGCGACCTGCACGCCGAGCGCCTCGAACAGCGGCGCCCAGGCGCTGCCCGGCCGGCCCACGATCTCGTAGTTGGCGCTCTTGCGGCGGATGTCGTCGTCGGCCGGGATCGCCGCCAGCACCGGGATGCCGACCGCCGCGGCGAAGGCCTGCGCCTCGCCGGTGCCGTCGTCCTTGTTGATCACCAGGCCGGCGACGCCGACGTGGCCGCCGAGCTTGTTGAAGTACTCCACCGCCGAGCAGACGTTGTTGGCGACGTAGAGCGACTGCAGGTCGTTCGAGCCGACCACGATCACCTTCTGGCACATGTCGCGCGCGATCGGCAGGCCGAAGCCGCCGCACACCACGTCGCCCAGGAAGTCGAGCAGCACGTAGTCGAAGCCCCAGTCGTGGAAGCCGAGCTTCTCCAGCAGCTCGAAGCCGTGGATGATCCCCCGGCCGCCGCAGCCGCGGCCGACCTCGGGGCCGCCCAGCTCCATGGCGAACACGCCGTCGCGCTTGAAGCAGACGTCGCCGATCTGCACCGCCTCGCCCGACGCCTTCTTGCGCGACGAGGTCTCGATGATGGTGGGGCAGGAGCGTCCGCCGAACAGCAGCGAGGTGGTGTCGCTCTTCGGGTCGCAGCCGATCAGCAGCACCCGCTTGCCGGCCTGCGCCATGCTGTAGGACAGGTTGGCGAGCGTGAAGCTCTTGCCGATGCCGCCCTTGCCGTAGATCGCGACGATCTGCGTCTCGCGCCTGCCGGCCGCCGGGGCCTGCGTTTGCGACGTGACCGGAACGATCGGGGTGTGTGCGTTCATGCCGCGCGGCTCCACTGCAGGATCATCTTCAGGCAGTCCGGGTCGTCGAAGGCGGTGCGATAGGCGTCCGGCGCCCGCTCCGCCGGGCTGCGGTGGGTGATCAGCCCGTCCAGCGACAGCGCGCCGTCGTCGATCAGCCGCCGCACCGCGACCAGGTCGTCCGGCAGCCACTCGGCGGCGCAGCGCAGCCGCGCCTCGCGCATGAAGGCGGGCGGGAAGGCGAACGAGACGGTGCCGGGGTAGAACCCGGCCAGGACGATCTCGCCGCCGCGCGCGAGGCGGGGGAACAGCGCGTCGAGCAGCGCCGCGTCGCCGCTCGCGTCGTACACCGCGCGATAGTCGCGACGGGCGTCGTCCTCGGCGCGGATGACCTCGTAGCCCTCGGCGCCGCAGGCGCGCGCCGCGCGCTCCTCCCAGACCACCGGCGCCGGATGGCCCAGCGCCAGGGTCAGCCGCGCCAGCAGCCGGCCCAGCACGCCGTGGCCGATGATCAGCTGCGGTGCCGCCGCCTGCGGCGCCGCGATCGCGTGGCAGGCGGTGGCGGCCAGCGCCAGCAGGGTGCCGCGCTCGCCCAGCCCGCGATCGATCGGGATCGCGCGCGCGCCGGGCAGCACCAGCCGCGACGCGGCACCGCCGAACAGGCCGCGCACCGCGCCGAAGCACTTGGCGCCGGGCACGAACACCAGCTCGCCGGCGCGCCGTCCGGCGTTCGGCCCGGCCTCGACCACGTGGCCCACGGACTCGTAGCCGGGGACCAGCGGATAGCCCATGCCGGGGAACTCGGGCATGCGCCCGCTCCACAGCAGGCGCTCGGTGCCGGTGCTGATGCCGCTCCAGGCGGTGTCGACGACGATGTCCGCCTCGCCGGGCGCCGACAGGGTGATCGCGCTCAGCGTCACCTGCCCCGGGGCGCTCATGACGACGGCGTTCGTCTGCATCTGCTCCCCCGATCGGGTCGGCCGGCCCGCTGATCCGCGTGACGCGAACCGTCTGCCTGGCTAGGGCCTGATGTGTAAGCCTAACATAACATTCATGAGTGACAACCTTAGTTGACACTGGGCCTGCTTCACGGAATCGAGAGGCGTCGCGCCGAGCTCAGCAGGCCAGCATCAGCCTGGCCACCAGCGGCATGCGCGTCCGCAGGGTGCGGCAGCGCCCGAAGCCGGCCTCGCGCAGCATCGACGCGATGCGCGCCGGGGTGCGCGGCCGCCCGCTGCCCATCGCCATCAGGTAGAAGCCGAAATAGGCGTCGCCGCTGGCCTCGGCGCCGCGTGTGCCCGACATCGGCTCGGCGATCAGCAGCGCGCCGCCGGGCGGCAGCGCCAGCCGCACCGCGCGCAGCAGCGCCATCGCCTCGGCGTCGTCGTGATCGTGCAGCACCCGCACCAGCGTGATCAGGTCGGCACCCTCGGGAAGCCGGTCGTGGTGGAAGTCGCCGCCCACCGCGCGCGCCCGCGCGCACAGGCCCTCCCGCTCGAATCGCCCGCGCGCCAGCGACGCCACCGGCGGCAGGTCGAACAGCACCAGGCGCAGCACGTCGGAGCGACGCGCCGCCGCGACCAGGAAGCTGCCGTCGCCGCCGCCGACGTCGAGCAGGCAGCGGTGCCGCCGCACGTCGTAGGCGGCGAGGACCTCGCCCTGCACCATCGCCTGCGAGGCCGCCATCAGGGCGCTGTACGGCGAGACCTGGCGGTCGGTCACCGCCTCCGCCGAGGCGGCGTACGGCCAGTAGCGGGCGAGCGCGGTGCCGCCGCCGCCGCCGCCGCCGCCGCCCTCGCCGCGCAGCAGCGCCACCGGGTCGCGCAGGTCGTCGTAGAGCATGGCGTGGTGCGCGAT
>CAXTNB010000383.1:0-2963 GCA_964245385.1 uncultured Acetobacteraceae bacterium
CCTGGTCGTGACCTCGCTGTCGGCGCCGCTGGTCATCGCCTTCGTGCGCAGGCAGATCCCCGGCGCCGCCGGGATCGTGGTCCGCGCCGCGCTGGCGCCGCTCGGCGCCGTGCTGGTCATGGCCGCCGCCGTCCTGCTGACCGGGATCATGCTGACCGGCCTGCCCTTCGTGGTGGTGCTGGCTGCGAAGATCATCGTCGGAATGCTGTCCTATCCGGCGGTGCTGCTGGTGCTGACGCCGAGGCACCTCATCTCTCGGCTGAGACAATCGGTCCGGCGTCGCTAGACGGCAGGCTGCCCGGGGGCGCCTTGCGGCTGCTGCCCAGCACCGCGCGCTTGAGCGCGCGCAGCCCGCGATACAGCCGCGGGTCGATGGTCTGCGCCACGTCGCGCACCACGTCGCCGAGATGGCCGTCGGTGGTCCACCAGACCATGAGCTGGCGGTAGCAGGCGGCACGATCCGCCCGGCGATGCGCGTTCCTGTTCACCAGCCGCCAGTAGCGGCGGTAGACGCCCCAGTTGAACATGGTGTTGCGCGGCTTGCTCGAGCCGCTGGTGTTCTGCCACAGCGCCGCCTGCTTCGGATCGACCAGCAGCACCGCGCGCGTGTAGCGCTTGTCGTGCTCGCGATGCAGGAACAGCGGCTCGGCGACGCTGACCCAGGGGCCGCGCAACGCCATCTCGGCGAGCAGCACGCGGTCCGACCCGCTGTAGTTGTCGTGCAGCCCGGAGCCGATCAGCGCCTGCCGGCGATACAGCCCGAAGAAGTCCTCGCACTGGTGGCGGGTATGGATCACGCCGCCGAAGCGGGTGGCCATCGATGCGGAGCCGGCGAGCGGGAACTCGTTGGCGAAGACGCGGAACGTCTCCCCGCTGGCGCCGATCTCGCGTATGCCGACGGTGCAGAGCACGGCGTCAGGCCGCGCCTCGAGTGCTGCGACCGCGAGCTCGAGATAGTTCGCGGCCAGCATGTCGTCGTGCGCCGCCCACTTGAAGTAGGTGCCGCGGGCGAGGTGGAAGCAATGGTCGTAGTTCGGACCGGCGCCCAGGTTGCGCGGGTGGCGGACGTAGCGCACCCTGCGGTCGGCGGCGGCGAAGCCCTCGCAGATCGCCTGCGTGCCGTCGCTGGAGCTGTTGTCGCAGATGATCAGTTCCAGGTCCGGCATGGTCTGCGACAGCACCGAGCGGATCGCCTCGGCGACGTAGGCCTCGCCGTTGAACACCGGCAGGCCGATGCTGACCAGCGGCGCGCGACCCTCCGGCAGACCTTGCGTTGATCCCGTCATCTGGTATTCCATCATGTCTCGGCACGGCTCCAGGTCGAACACGTGATGTAACTGCAAAGCAAAGACCAAAACGCACGACGTCGCATGAAGAAGCTCTTCAGCCGGTGACCTGGCTCAAGAGCTCCAGATGCTATGAGGTACGTTCTGGTCGAAACGTTCGTCTGCGAGCCGGGCGACAATACTCTCTCGACGAGAAATCCGGAACTGCACGAGAACGTGATAACGCACGAACTTGTGCTTTCCCGACCTGCCTGTGCAGATTTGCAACAGTGACCGGTTCGCCGCCGGCGCCCGCGGCTCAGCTCGTGGTCTGCACCCGGATCGTCCCCTCGCGCTCCAGCACGTTGATCGCCACCTCGGTGCCGACCCGCGACAGGTGCACCGTCACCCGCGCATCGTCCACCGACAGGTTGTAGAGCGTCATCTCCTGCAGGAAGGCCGGCAGCCGCGGCGTGTCGAAATGCACCGTGGCGCTGGCCGGATCGAAGCTCAGGCCCAGGGTCGCCTGCAGCAGGCTCGGCAGCGTCGCCGCCGCCCAGGCCTGCGGCGAGCACGCCACCGGATAGCGCACCGGGCCCTCGCCGCGCTGCCGGGAAAAGCCGCAGAACAGCTCCGGCAGGCGACGCAGGTCGGCGTAGAGGGCGGCGTCGAACAGGGCGGCGAACAGGCGCGCCGCCTCGTCCTTGTAGCCGTAGCGGGCCAGCCCCAGCCCGATCAGGGCGTTGTCGTGCGGCCAGACCGAGCCGTTATGGTAGGCCATCGGGTTGTAGCGCGCCTCGCCGACCGGGATGGTGCGTACGCCCCAGCCGGAGAAGAAGGCGCGGCCCATCAGGCCGGCCACCACCCGCTCGGCGCGGTCCGGCAGCGCGATGCCGGTCATCAGGGTGTGGCCGGCGTTGGAGGAGCGCACCCGGCAGGGCCGCTTGTGGCCGTCGAGCGCGATCGCGTAGGTGCCGAGCTCCTCGCACCAGAACTTGTCGTTGAACGCGATGCGCAGCGTCTCGGCCTCGCGCTCCAGCCGGTGGGCGCGCGCGCTGTGGCCGAGGCGACGCGCCATCGCCGCCCCCGCCTGCCTGGCGGCGTAGACGTAGCCCTGCACCTCGCACAGCGCGATCGGACCCTCGGCCAGGGCGCCGTCGTCGTGGAAGATGGAGTCGAAGCTGTCCTTCCAGCCCTGGTTGGCCAGGCCGTTCTCGTTGCGTCGGCCGTACTCGACGAAGCCGTCGCCGTCGCGGTCGCCGTACTTGTCGATCCAGGTCAGCGCGCGCTCGACGTGCGGCCACAGCCCGGCGATCGTGCCGACGTCGCCGGTGCGCTCGAGATACTGGCCGGCCAGCATGACGAACAGCGGCGTCGAGTCGACGCTGCCGTAATAGTGCCGGAACGGCACCTCGCCGAGCTCGGCCATCTCGCCGTGCCGTACCTCGTGCAGGATCTTGCCCGGCTCCGCGTCGGCCACCGGATCCTCCGCCGCCGCCTGGTGCAGCGCCAGGTAGGCGAGCACGCCGCGGGCGATGGTCGGGTCGAGCCAGAGCGTCTGCATCGCCGTGATCAGCGCGTCGCGGCCGAACGCGGTGCTGTACCAGGGCACGCCGGCGTAGGGGTAGGCGCCGGTCGGCTTCTCCGTCACCAGCATGTAGATGTCGCAGATGCAGCGACGGATCGCCTCGTTGAAGA
>CAXTNB010000384.1:0-622 GCA_964245385.1 uncultured Acetobacteraceae bacterium
CATGCCACGGCTCGGCGGTGGAAACCGGCACATGCACCTGGCGCTTCACCAGGTTCATGTCGCGGACCAGCTCGGGCACGGAAAGATCGCCGCGCAGAATGGTCTCGTTGCCGACCATCACCTGGTTCACGTCCGGATTGGCGTCGGCGATCTTCACCACCTTGGCCAGTTCGGCGGTGTCGGCGCCTGGCTGGACCGGCACGCCGACGCCGACACCGCCGAGGGCCGCGCCTTCCACGCCGCCGACGTGATCGATCGCGTGCTGCAGGCGCATCACCATGCCCGCGCCGCCGCCTTCACCGCCGAGCAGGCGCTCGGCGACCTGCAGCTCGTGCACGAGGGACCGCTGCGTCCGTTCCAGGCGCGGGTGCTCGCCGTGCTGGAGCTGGCGTGAGCACGGCGTGGCCGCCCGGGACGCTGGCTAGCCCGTGCTCGGGGCGCCCGCTGCGCGCGCGCGGCCGCTCCCTGCTGGTGGCCGGCGACGAGGCCTGGCCGGTGATCGACGGCATCGCGTTCCTGCGCGCCGACCGCGCCGACCTCGCGCGCGCCGCGGTCGAGCGGATCGAGGCGGACGACCTGATCGGCGCCACCGCCCTGCTGCTGACCGACCAGGATCCGTACG
>CAXTNB010000384.1:632-938 GCA_964245385.1 uncultured Acetobacteraceae bacterium
ACGCCGGAGGCCTGCGCCGTCCTGGCGCGGGCACCGGAACGCCTCAGCTTCCGCGACGCCATGCGGACCCTCGCCTTCGGCCGGGTCGCCGACTACTTCGCGCATCGCTGGAGCGATCCGACCTACCTCTCCGGCCTGACCCTGCTCGGCCAGCTCGACGACGCGGCACCGCTGCTCGAGCTGGCCTGCGGCACCGGGCATTTCCTGCGCGCCTGCGCGCTGGCCGGCATCGAGGCGGCGGGTGCGGACCTGGTGTTCGCCAAGCTCTGGCTGGCGCGGCACTATGTCTGCCCGCAGGCACGGCTG
>CAXTNB010000384.1:1028-2414 GCA_964245385.1 uncultured Acetobacteraceae bacterium
CACAACGCCGCGGTCGACAACCACTCCGCCGGCGATCCACTCGGCGTCGCCGGCTACGCCGCCCTGTTCCCCGGCGCGCAGCTGTTCGACGACCGCGAGCTCACCCACGCCTTCGTCGAGGGCCGGACGCCGCGCCGTGCGGAGGCGGAGTCGCTGGCGGCGGTGCCGGCGCTCTCGCTGCTGTGGCGCGCCGGGGCGGGCCGGCCGGTGCCGGACCGGCCGCGGCTCGGCACCGAGCTCGCGCGCTCGACGATCCGGCTCAACCCGCTGTACCGGCGCGACGGCGCCGCGGCGCGCATCGCCTGGCCGAGCGCGCGCTACGAGCAGGAGTACGCGGCGTTGAGCACCTACCCGATGCGCTGGGAGGGTCCGGACGAGCTGGAGGCGGACGGCAGCGCCGAGACGCTGTCGCTGATCCGCCGGCGCATCTACCTCGACCTGCCGCCGCGATGGTAGCGCCACGCTTGCGCGCCGGCGGCCACGACACCGTGGGCTGGGGCATCGCCGGCTGCGGCTGGGTGGCGCGCGACTACGGCGCGCCCGCCATCGCGTCCAGCGGCAACGGCAGGCTGCTCGCGCTGTACGATCCCGATCCCCGGGCACTGCACCGCGCGGCACCCGAGGACGGCGCGGTCGCGCGCAGCGACCGGCTCGACGCGTTCCTGCGGCAACCGGGGCTCGACGCGGTCTACGTGGCGACGCCCAACCATGCCCACCGCGCCCTGGTCGAGGCGGCGGCCGCGGCGGGCCTGTCGGTGCTCTGCGAGAAGCCGATGGCGCTCGACGCCGAGGATGCCGGCGGCATGGTCGAGGCGTGCGAGCGGCACGGCGTGTTCTACGCTACCGCCTACGACCAGCGCTTCCACGCCGCACACCGCCGCGCCGCCGGCATGATCGCCGAGGGCGCGGTCGGCCGGGTGGCGGCACTTCGCATCGTCTATGCCTGCTGGGTCGGCTCGGACTGGTCCGACGACAACTGGCGCATCGATCCGGCGCGCGCCGGCGGCGGCGCCCTGTTCGACCTGGCGCCGCACGGGCTCGACCTCGCGGCCATGCTGCTCGGCGAGCCGCTCGCGGCCGCCCGGGTGCTCGGCCAGCGCCGCATCCAGGACTATGCCCGCGCCGAGGGCGCGGCGGCGGGCGTCGATGACGGCGCGATGATCGTCGCGCGCAGCGAGGGCGGCGTGCTGGTGCAGCTCCACGTCGCCTACAACTGCCCGGAGTTCCTGCCGCGCCGGCGGCTCGAGATCGTGGGCGAGCGCGGCCAGATCACGCTGACCGACACCATGGGCCAGACCCCCGGCGGCAGCCTGACGCTGCAGACCGACGGCGCGCCGGCGCGCGAGCTGCGCATCGAGGCGATCGAGCGCTCGCCGTTCACCACCC
>CAXTNB010000384.1:2424-2961 GCA_964245385.1 uncultured Acetobacteraceae bacterium
CCATCACCGTCGCGAGGTGATCCCCGGCGTCTGGGAGTTCTGGTCCACGCCGCGCTTCGGCCTCGACAGCCACGGCTGGCTGCTGCTGCAGCCGGACGGCAACGTCGCCTTCGAGGCGGCACCATTCTACGACCGGGCCAGCCTGGAGGCGATCGCGGACCTGGGCGGCATCCGCGTGCTCGCCGCCTCGCATCCGCACGGCTACGGCGCGCTGTGGCAGCTGCAGCATCGCTTCGCGCCGGAGCTGCTGATCCAGCGCGAGGACCTGCAATGGACCAAGGCGTTCCGGGTGACGCACCCGTGGGACGAGCGGCACCAGATCCGTCCCGGCCTGGTGCTGCACCATACCGGCGGCCACTACGAGGGACACGCGGTGCTGCACGACGCGGCGCGCGGCGCGGTGTTCGTCGGCGACGCGCTGAAGCTGGAGCTCGACGCCCACGGCCGCGCGGTCGGGCTGTCCTGCCACAAGGCCTACCACAAGCAGATCCCGCTCTCTCCCGACGAGGCGCGCCGCTACCGCGGCGTGTTCGAGGC
>CAXTNB010000385.1:0-2957 GCA_964245385.1 uncultured Acetobacteraceae bacterium
CCGCGGCGAGCGGCACCGGCCTGATCGGCGATGCCCGGCGGAGCGGCGTGCTGCAGGTGCCGGCCGACGGCAAGGGGTCCTGCACGACGCATGGCGACCTCGCCGAGGCGGCGGCGATCATCCTGGCCGAGGCGCGGGGTGACGACGGTCCGAGGCCACCGCTCGCCGGATCGCAACCGCTCGACCTCGCCGGCATCGCCTCCGGGGTGCTGGGCCGGCCGGTCCGGCGCTGGAGCGGCTGCTGCGGCGTCGCGACGATGCGGCGCATCGGTCCGGACGCCATCGCGCTGCTCCGGCGCGACCACGAGCGGCTGCCGAGCACGAACCCGCGAGCGGCCAGCGGCGGCAGGACGGCGGACCGCCCCGCGCGAGGTCGGCGCCCGAGCGCCGCGCCCGCGGCGCCGGGCGCATGTCGCTTGACGCGATGCCTCGGCTGTGTCTGAGCCCACGCCATGAATCCACGTCGCGCTTCCGCACCCTTCATCCTGGGCACCATCGCCCTCGACGCGCTGTCGTTCGGCATCGTCATCCCGGTGCTGCCGAACCTGGTCGCCGAGGTCGCGCACGCGCCGGCCTCGCAGACCTCGTTCTACGTCGGCGCGCTGTTCGCCGTGTTCTCGCTGATGCAGTTCCTGTTCGCCCCGGTGCTGGGCGGGCTGTCGGACCGCTTCGGCCGCCGGCCGGTGCTGCTGCTCTCGCTGGCCGCGCTCGGCATCAACTCGCTGCTCTGGGTCTGGGTGCACGACCTCGGCTGGCTGTTCGCCATGCGCGTGTTCGCCGGCCTGTTCAGCGCCAACCTCGCCACCGCCTCGGCCTACATCGCCGACGTGACCCCGCAGGAGCAGCGGGCACGCTATTTCGGCCTGCTCGGCGCGATGTTCGGCTTCGGCTTCGTGCTCGGCCCGGTCGTCGGCGGCGTGCTCGGCCACCTCTGGATCCGCCTGCCGTTCCTGGTCGGCGCCGGCCTGATCGGCTGCAACGTGCTGTACGGGGTGATCATCCTGCCGGAGAGCCTGCCGCCGGAGCGCCGCCGCCGCTTCGACTGGCGGCGCGCCAACCCGTTCGGCTCGCTGCTGGCGATCGGCCGCGATCCGTCGACGCTGCGCCTGACCTTCGCCTGGTGCTGCGGCTGGTTCGCGATCGGGGCGCAGCAGACCAGCTTCATCCTCGCCAACCAGCTCCGCTTCGGCTGGAACACGCTCGACAACGGGCTGGCGCTCGCACTCGGCGGCGTCACCCAGGTGCTGGTGCAGGGGCTGCTGGTGCGGCGGGTGATCGAGCGGCTCGGGCAGCGCGGCACGGCACTCGCCGGCTACGGCTTCAGCGCCGCGGGCTACCTGATCTACGCCTTCGCGTCCGCGCCGGCGGTGATGCTGGCCGGCATCCCGGTGCTGGCGCTGGGCGCGCTGGCCGGGCCGCCGGTGCAGTCGATGCTCTCGCAGAGCGCCGGGCCGACCCGGCAGGGCGAGGTCCAGGGCGCGCTGGCGTCGCTGCAGGGCCTCACCCTGGTCGCCGGCCCGCTGGTCATGGGCACCCTGTTCGCGGCCACGACCCGGCCGCGCCAGGCGCTGCACTTCCCCGGCGCGCCGTTCCTGCTGGCCGCGCTGACCTGCCTGTGCGCGGTGCTGGCGCTGCGCGGCCTGCGGCGGCGGCGGGACGCCGCGGAGCCGGTCGAGGTGCCGGTCGGCACCGCCTGATCGCCGCCGCCGCCCGCGCGCCCCCGGCGGGACGCCTTGCCGGTGACCCGGCTCTCGCGTTAGCTGCGCCCTCACCGCGCTGGGCGGGTAGCCCGCATGCGGCCTGGAGAGTTGATCATGATCGGTTCGTCGCCTGGACGCGGCACCAGCGGAGGCCGCACCGGACATGCCCTGTTGCGCGCGCTCCGGCTCGCGTTCTGGAGCATCGCGCATTTCGCCTTCTACTTCCTGCAGCAGGTCGCCGAGCTGGTGGCGCCGCTGCTGCTGGCACTCGGGCTGGGCTGGTGGGCGCTGCCGCGGCTGGTCGACGCGATCACCACCCACGAGGCCAACGCCGACCAGCAGACCCGCGACATCCTCGACACCGTCGCCGGTATGATCCCGGCCGGGTTGCAGCTGGCCGGGCACTGGATCACGCCGGCGGTGCTGATCACCGACGGGCTGCTGCTGATGGCCGCGGCCGCGATCGGCGCCACCATCTCGGCCCTCGCGGCGCGGGAGATGTGAGCGGGGTCGCCGAGCGAGCCGCCGCGCCGGTCAACCCGGGCGCGTCGCGCCGAGCGCCGTGTAGAGCCGGATCGAGGGCGGCCAGCTGCGCATGACCGCCTGGCGCCAGTGCGCCGCCGACAGCAGCAGGCCGGCGAGCACGATCAGGCTGGCCGCCCAGGCCGCGCCCCAGGCCGCGAGCTCCGGCGACGGGCGGCGCGGCCGTGCCACGACCGCCGCCGCGAGCGGTTCCGGCGTCGCCGGGCGACGCAGCCCCAGGGCGCTGCTCGGCCGCGCGCCGTCGGAGAGGGTGCCCGCCGCCGCGGCAGCCGCGGCGACGGCAGGAGCCGCCTCGCTCGCCGCCTCGGACGCGGCCGCCGGAGCGGGTTCGGGCGGCTGCGTCCGCTCCGCCTCGCCGCCCGGCCGCCACTGCAGGCCGCAGCGGGCGCAGCGCACGCTGCGGCCGGGCCGGATCTGGACTTCCGGCACCTCGTACGCGGCCTCGCAGCCGGGGCCCTCGATCCGCATTCGTCCTCCACCCGCCGTCCCCGCGCATCCGGCCTCATCGTCTCGCCCCGGCTGCTGTAGCATGGCGGCGGCGCCGGCCGCGGCGCATCGTCGGAGCCAGGGGATGGGCGGAGCAGCGGGATGATCCGTCTGCAGGATCTGGAACTTCGTGTTGGAAGCGGATCAATAGCGCCGATCGTGCTGCGCGACATCAGCTTTTCCGTGCCGGCGGGCGGGTTCCGCTGGCTGCTCGGCCCCTCCGGCGCC
>CAXTNB010000386.1:0-2955 GCA_964245385.1 uncultured Acetobacteraceae bacterium
AGTTCCGCAACTACTTCGAGAAGGACCGCGCGCTGGTGCGCCGGTTCCAGAAGATTGACGTCAACGAGCCCTCGGTCGAGGACGCGGTCAAGATCCTGCGCGGGCTGAAGGCGAACTACGAGAAGCACCACAAGGTGCGCTACACCGAGGAGGCGATACGCGCCTCCGTCGAGCTCGCGGCGAAGTACATCCACGACCGCAAGCTGCCCGACAAGGCGATCGACGTGATCGACGAGGTGGGCGCCTCGCGCATGCTCCAGCCGGAGGACCAGCGCCGCAAGGTGGTGACGCTGCGCGACGTCGAGGAGATCGTGGCCAAGATCGCCCGCATTCCGCCCAAGAGCGTGTCCGCCGACGACAAGGAAACGCTTCGCTCGCTGGAGCGCGACCTCAAGTCCATGGTGTTCGGCCAGGACAAGGCGATCGAGGCGCTGGCGGCGGCGATCAAGCTCAGCCGCGCCGGGCTGCGCGACGCCGAGAAGCCGATCGGCAACTACCTGTTCTCAGGCCCGACCGGCGTCGGCAAGACCGAGGTGGCCAAGCAGCTCGCCTCCACGCTGGGCATCGAGCTGATCCGCTTCGACATGTCGGAGTACATGGAGCGGCACTCGATCTCGCGGCTGATCGGCGCCCCGCCGGGCTATGTCGGCTTCGACCAGGGCGGCCTGCTCACCGACGGCATCGACCAGCATCCGCACTGCGTGCTGCTGCTGGACGAGATCGAGAAGGCGCACCAGGACCTGTACAACATCCTGCTGCAGGTCATGGACCACGGCAAGCTCACCGACCACAACGGCAAGACGGTGGATTTCCGCAACGTCATCCTGATCATGACCACCAACGCCGGTGCCGCCGACCTCACCCGCGAGGCGATCGGCTTCGGCCGCGACAGCCGCGCCGGCGAGGACGAGGAGGCGATCAAGCGCATGTTCACGCCGGAGTTCCGCAACCGGCTGGACGCGATCATCCCGTTCGCGGGGCTCACCCCCGAGATCGTGGCGCAGGTGGTCGAGAAGTTCGTCCTGCAGCTCGAGGCGCAGCTCGCCGACCGCAACGTCACCATCGAGCTGTCCTCGGCGGCCAAGGAGTGGCTGGCAGAGCGCGGCTACGACCGGCTCTACGGCGCGCGGCCGCTGGCCCGCGTGATCCAGGAGCACATCAAGAAGCCGCTGGCCGAGGAGCTGCTGTTCGGCCGGCTGGTCAAGGGCGGCGCGGTCAAGGTGAGCCTGCGCGACGGCAAGCTCGCCTTCGACTACGTTGAGGCCGCGGCGAGCGGCGCGCCCAGCGAGAGCGACGGCGACGAGGGCGGCTCGGAGCGCGAGTCGGAGACCGCCCAGTAGCCGGCTCTCGGGCGGTCCGCCCGGTCGCCCCGGTCAGTGCGGCGCGGTCGTCGCCTGCGGCGGCGGTGCCGACGGCGTCGCGGGATGCCGGGGCGGCGTCTTCGACCGACGCGCGTAGGCGTGCCGCATGGCGCCGGGCCGGTTGATCGGCGACGCGTTGGGCGGCGTCGACAGCGCTTGGCTGGGACCGGTTCCCGCGGCGCTGTCGGGGGTCTGCGCGCGCGCCGCGGGCGCGGCCAGGGCGAGGACGCTCCCCAACACGAGGGCGAGGAGGAGGGGCCGGCGAGCGGAAGATGCGATCGTCATCACGCGGTTCCTTCACCTGAAGGGCGGCGAGGTTACGACGTTCCGCCGCCCGAGGTAAGCCTGATCGCGGCACGCGCTCGCCGGCCGGCAACCCGGCGCCGGCAGCTCCGTTGCCCGCCCTGAGCGTTGCGACGAGGAGCCGGCATGCTGCGAGCGACCTGGGTGCTGCTCAAGAACAGCGTCAACGGCTACATCGAGGACGACGCGCTGTCGCGCGGCGCCGCCATCGCGTACTACACGATCTTCTCGATCGCCCCCGTGCTGGTGATCGTCATCGCCATGGCGGGCCTCGTCTACGGTGCCGAAGCGGCACGCGGGGCGATCGCGGGCGAGCTGCAGGGCATGATGGGCCATGACGGCGCCGAGGCGGTGCAGGCCATGATCGCCTCGGCCCGCAGCAAGGACAGCGGCGTGCTGGCCACCGTGCTCGGCACCGGCACCCTGCTGGTCACCGCCACCGGCGTGTTCGGCGAGATGCAGACGGCACTCAACGTGATCTGGAAGGTGACGCCGGATCCGGCGAGCTCGACCGTCTCCCGCCTGGTGCGGGCCCGCGCCGCGAGCCTGGGACTGGTCGCCACGCTGGGCTTCCTGCTGATGGTCTCGCTGGCCGCGAGCGCCGGCATCACGGCACTCGGCGACGTGCTGCAGCGCGTGCTGCCCGACGTCCGGCTGCTGCTGCGGCTGGTCAATTTCCTGCTCTCGTTCGGCATGATCACGGTGCTGTTCGCCGCGATCTACAAGGTGCTGCCGGACCGCTCGATCGAGTGGTACGACGTCTGGATCGGCGCGCTCGCGACCGCCTTCCTGTTCACCGTCGGCAAGACCGTGATCGGCATCTACATCGGCAGCAGCCAGGTGGCGTCGTCCTACGGTGCCGCCGGCGCGCTGGTGATCGTCCTGCTGTGGGTCTACTACTCGGCGCAGATCTTCCTGTTCGGCGCGGAGTTCACCCGCGCCTTCGCGGGCCGCCACGGCAGCCTCGCCGGACCTGCGGGACCGTGACGCAGGACCGGAGCGCCTGCTACGCCTCCTGCTCGAGCTGACGCCGCGCCTCCGCCAGCACCGCCTCGTCGGCGGCCGGCGGCGCGAGCGACAGCCGCTCGATCGCGTCGATGAGGGCCTCGACCACCACCAGGTGGGCGAACCACTTGGTGTTGGCGGGCACCGCGAACCAGGGCGCCTCCGGCCGGGCGGTCTCGATGATCGCCTCCTCGTAGGCGTCCTGGTACTGCTCCCATAAGGCGCGCTCCTCGAGGTCGCCGGCCGAGAACTTCCAGTGCTTGCCGGCGTCGTCGAGGCGCGCCAG
>CAXTNB010000387.1:0-2414 GCA_964245385.1 uncultured Acetobacteraceae bacterium
GACCTCGTGCTGCTCGTAGCCGGTGAGCTCCTCGAACGCCTGATTGCAGAAGATGATCGGGCGGTCCGGCTGATGCGGATCGCTGAGGCACATCGGCATCCGGCTCATCTGCACGGCGGCGAAGAAGATGTCCCTGCCGTCGTGGTCGCCGCCGGTCGGAATGATGTTCCGGCCGTCCGACGAATGATGCCCGGTACTCGACGAGGCCAACCCTGTGTTCCGTTCCGTCCGTCGCGCCGCCTCGCCGCGCGGGTGTGGCGGCACCCGTGGCCCGCAGGCTTCTGGCACAGCGCCGTGACGCGTTCCACCGCATCGCGGCATTTCACACCACGTCGTGATGCCACCATCGACGAGCCCCCCGGGTTCACGTTCGACGACTGGACGCAGCTGATCGGGGGCCGGACGTGTGTGTCCTTCTGGTGGAAGACGAACCTCTCATCCGGGAGATCATGACCGAGACGCTGGAGGAGGCGGGCCACGAGGTCACCGAGGCGAGGACCGGCGACGAGGCGATGGAGCTGATACGCAGCTCGCCGAAGCAGTTCACCGCCCTGGTGACCGACTTCCACATGCCCGGCAACTTCGACGGCGCCGAGGTCGCGGCCTGCATCAGGAAGCGCGTGCCGAACATTCCGGTGGTCATCGCGTCGGGCCGGCCCGAGGTGTTCCAGCCCGCCTGGCGGGCGGAGTTCGGCTACCGCCTGCTGCGCAAGCCCTACGGGCCGCGCCAGCTCATCGCGCTGCTGGAGCAGCTGCTGCCGCCGGCGGGGTAGTCGCCCGCCCACCGATGATCCGGCCGCCGCCGAGGGCTCGCGCCGTCGACGCGGGGTCTTGCCTTGGCCGTCGATCGGTCCTTACCTCCATCGCCGGCGGGCACGTCCGCAGCGAGGGAGTGGACCGCGATGGCCGATGATCCTGCTCTTGACCCGGTGCTGGCGCGCGCCATCGTCAAGGCGCGCTGGCGGCTGATGCCGCTGCTGCTGGTGATGTACCTCGTCGCCATGCTGGACCGGACCAACATCGGCTTCGCCAGGCAGGCGCTGCACACCCAGGTCGGCGTGTCCGACGCCGCCTTCGCGCTCGGCGCCAGCGTGTTCTTCGTCACCTACGCGGTGTTCGAGCTGCCCAGCAACCTGATCCTGCATCGCGTCGGCGCCCGCGTCTGGATGTGCCGGATCATGGTCAGCTGGGGGCTGGTCGCGGCGGCGATGATGTTCACCCGCGGCTCCGCCTCGTTCCTCGGCCTGCGGCTGCTGCTCGGCGCCGCCGAGGCCGGCTTCTTCCCCGGCGCGATCCTCTACATGACCTACTGGTTCCCGGCCTCGGAGCGCGGTCGTGCGCTGGGGCTGTTCTATTTCGGCTTCCCGATCGCGCTGACGCTCGGCAGTCCGCTCTCCGGCGGCCTGCTGGCGCTCGACGGCCTGCTGGGTCTGGCAGGCTGGCAGTGGATGTTCCTGATCGAGGGCCTGCTCGCCTGCGTGATCGGGATCTACGCGCTGTTCGGACTGACCGACCATCCCGAGCACGCGGCCTGGCTGGCGGCGGACGAGAGGGCGGCGCTGACGCGCGTGATCGCCGCCGAGACGCGGCAGAAGGTGGAGCGCGGCGGCCTGCATCTCGGCCGCGCCCTGCTCGACCCGCGCCTGCTGCACCTGCTCGGCGTGTATTTCTTCCTGCAGATCAGCGTCTACGGCGTGACCTTCTACCTGCCGAGCCAGGTCAGCGCCCTGCTCGGGGTCAAGATCGGACCGGAGGTCGGGCTGGTGGTCGGCATCCCCTGGCTCTGTGCCGCACTGATGGCGGCGTACTGGCCCGGCCGCGCCGTGCGCACCGGACGCTCGCGCGCCTACGCGCTGGGCTTCCTGCTGTTCATCAGCGCCGGCCTGGTGGTGTCGGCGAACACGCCGCCGCTGCTCGCGATCGTGGCGCTGTGCTTCGTCACCACGGGTGCCATCTGCGTGCAGCCGATCTTCTGGACCTTCCCGACCGGCTATCTCGGCGGCGTCGCAGCGGCGGGCGGGATCGCGGCGATCAACTCGCTCGGCAATCTCGGCGGCTTCGTCGCGCCGAACCTCCGGAATTTCGCCGACGTCGCGTTCGGATCGCCGAAGGCCGGCCTTTTCGCCCTGGCGATCGCGTCGATCCTATCGGCCGGGCTCGTGCTCGTCCTGCCGAACCGTATCGTCCGGGTTCCGGGCAGCGACGCGGCACCGGCGGAATAGCGGTGGCGCGTCAGGGTCGCCATTGCGGTGGCAGACCGCCTTCGAGCTCGCGATCCAGGTAGTAGGCCGCGCTGATCAGCGCGAGGTGGGTCAGCGCCTGCGGAAAGTTGCCGAGATGCTCGCCCTTCCGGCCGAGCTGCTCGCTGAACAGGCCGACATGGTTCGCGTAGCCGAGCACGCGCTCGAAATGGA
>CAXTNB010000387.1:2476-2955 GCA_964245385.1 uncultured Acetobacteraceae bacterium
GCACGCCGTGAACGCGCCCTCGTCGCCGTCAAGCCCGTCGGCCTCACGGTATCGGTAGACGAAGCCGTCGTCGGTGAGGTCGCGCTCGATCGCGGCCAGCGTCGAAAGCCAGCGCGGGTCAGTCGCGGCGACGAAGCGCACCAGCGGCATCATCAGCAACGACGCGTCTACCACCGGCCGCCCTTTCGCCTGGATGAAGTGGCCACGCTCCTCGTTCCAGAAGTGCTCCCAGATGTCGTCGTGGATCTCGTTCCGTACTGCGCGCCAGCGTTCGAAGGGCGCCGTCAGCGAGCGCTTGTCGGCGAGGCGGAGCGCGCGATCCACGGCGACCCAGCACATCACGCGGGAGTGGAGGTACTCGCGCGGCTCGTCCCGCATCTCCCAGATCCCGGTATCCGGCTCGCGCCAGTGCGCGCAGATATATTCGATGATCGTCCGGACGTGGGTCCAGCCCTCGTGGCTGATCGCGTTGCCGTACT
>CAXTNB010000388.1:0-1390 GCA_964245385.1 uncultured Acetobacteraceae bacterium
GCGTCGCGCTGCGCGCCGCTCTCGGCGATCACCGCGTCCAGCACCGTGCCGTCCTCCAGCGCCTCGGCGAGCACGGACTCCAGCAGCGTGCGCAGGTCGGCCGCCTCGCGCGCGGTGGCGAGCTCGACCAGCGCGTAGGCCGGCGCCGGCTCGGCGAGCGGCAGCGTCGCGCCCTCGATCAGGCCGGTCACCATCGCCATGCTGGTGCCGGACATGAACTCGAAGGCCTGGATCGCCGAGGGGTCGGCGGCGCGCAGGCGGGTGAACAGGGCGAGCGCCGCCTCGGGGGAGGGCAGGCCGCACAGCGCCACCTCGATCGTGCGCGGCAGCGGTGCGAGCTGCAGGATCGCCGCGGTGATGACGCCGAGCGTGCCCTCCGAGCCGACCAGCAGGGGCCGCAGCGCGTAGCCGGTATTGTCCTTGCGCAGCCGCCGCATGCCGTGCAGCACGCTGCCGTCCGGCAGCACCGCCTCGATGCCGAGCAGCAGCTCGCGGGCGTTGCCGTAGCGCACCGTGTTGTTGCCGCCGGCGTTGGTGGCGAGCACGCCGCCGATCTGCGCCGAGCCCTCGGAGGCGATGGAGAGCGGCAGCTTGCAGCCGGCCGCGGCGGCGGCGTCCTGCGCCGCCTTCAGGGTGACGCCGGCCTCGACCGACAGGGTCATGTCGATCGGGTCGACGCCGCGGATACGGTTCAGGCGGGAGAGGTTGAGGATGACCTCGCTGCCGTCGTCGTGCACCGCGGCACCGCCGACCATGCTGGTGTTGCCGCCCTGCGGCACCAGGCGCACGCCGTGGCGGACGCACAGCCGGACCGCGTCGGCCACCGCCTCGGTGTCGGCCGGGCGGATCACCGCCAGCGCGCGGCCGTGATACAGGCCGCGCCAGTCCTCGCAGTAGGCGTCGGTGTCGGCGTGCCCGGTCAGCACGCCCGCCTCGCCGAGGCGTCGGCGCAGCGCCTCGATCAGGCCCGGGTCGTCGGACAGGAGGTCTGGCATCGAGAGATCCGCCATGCTTGAGGGCCCGGCTTCAGGGCGAGGTGAGGTAGCGGGAGTTGTCGACATGCGGCGGCGGCGACACGGCGCTGATCACCGAGGCGCCGGCGATGCCCAGCAGCACGCCGCAGATCAGGCACAGCGCCATCAGGATCCGCTTCGGCCGGTTGTCGGCGCTGATCCGGAGCAGCGCCTGCTGCGCCTCGGCACGGGCCTGCCGGGTGACGTGCAGCTCCGAACGCAGCGCCTCGTTGCGCGCGGTGGCGCCGCGCAGGTCGAGGTCGAGCTTGTTGATGTCCGCGGTCAGCTGCGAGATGCGCGCGCGCGCCGCCTGCAGCTCCGCCGCGCCGGTGGTGATGATCCCGGAGAGCGGTTGCGGGGCTGCCATCCATTCCGCT
>CAXTNB010000388.1:1400-2951 GCA_964245385.1 uncultured Acetobacteraceae bacterium
GCGCGGTCGCCGCCGGACGCGGCGCCGGCGGGTTGGGCGCGATGGCGACGAACAGGTTCTTCAGCGCCCCACCGGTGATCGCGTTGCGCCGCGCCCGCGCGCGTATCGCCTCCAGGGCGTTGGCGGACTGGCCGGGCTGGTCCTCCAGCACCAGGGCCAGGATGTCCGACAGCGTCTTCAGCTCCTTGGGGTCGATCTGGCTCATGCGGCCGGCCGCGCGCGCGGGCGCGGCGCCGCGGCGCGGCGCAGCCGGTCGCGGATCGCGAGCCCGAGCCCGTGCGCCGGGATCGGCATCACCGCGATGCGGGTCAGCCCGCGGCCGGGCGCCTCGGCGTCGAGCCAGCGCAGCCCGGCGAACAGCCGCGACGCCGCCTGCGCGAGATCGCCCCCGGCGCTGAGGTTCCACAGCAGGGCGGCACCCGCCGGCGCCGGGCCGAAGGCGAGCAGCGCCTCGTCCGCGTCGGCGCCGGCGGCGTCGAGCCGGAGCGGCAGCCGCGGCGCGTAGTGCGAGGCGAGCAGGCCGGGCGAGGCCGGCGCCGCGGGATCGGAGGCCCGGTGACGGCGCAGCGGCGGTGCCCCGTGCGCCGCCAGCAGCGCCTCGATGGCCTCGGCGGAGACACCGCCGGGACGCAGCAGCACCGCCTCGTCGCGGCTCAGCTCCAGCACCGTGCTCTCCAGCCCGACCGGGCAGGGGCCGCAGTCGAGCACCGCGTCGATCCGGCCGGCGAGGCCCTCCAGCACGTGCGCGGCCTCGGTCGGGCTGACCCGTCCGGACGGGTTGGCCGAGGGTGCCGCGACCGGCCGGTCCACCGCGCGCAGCAGCGCGCGCGCGGCATCGCCCGCGGGCACCCGGATCGCGAGGGAGGACAACCCCGCCGAGACCGCCTCGCAGACGCCGCCGTCGCGCCGCCGCTGCAGCACCAGGGTGAGCGGTCCGGGCCAGAACGCGGCCGCCAGGATGCGCGCGAGCGGGGTCTGCCGCACCTCGCGGAACGCCGCCTCGGCGTCGGCGACGTGGGCGATCAGGGGGTTGTGCGGCGGCCGCCGCTTGGCCGCGAACAGGGCCGCCACCGCGCGCGGCTGCCCGGCGTCGGCGCCGAGCCCGTAGACCGTCTCGGTGCCGAACGCGACCAGCCGGCCGTCGCGCAGCAGCGCCGCCGCGCGGGCGATGCCGGCGGCATCCGCCTCGAGACGCTGCGTCCCAACCGTCAGCATGAGTTCCGCCCGACCACCCGCCTGCGCTTCAGAGGAAGCCACCATAGCACCGAGCACTAGGTTCTGCCGCGGCAGATGAAGTGCGGGTTCTCCCAGCCCGGCTTGCCGTAGGCGAGCGGCGTGCCGTCGAACAGGCTGACGCTGCCGCCGGCCGCCTCCAGCACCGCCTGCGGCGCCGCGGTGTCCCACTCCATGGTGCGGCCGAGGCGCGGATACAGGTCGGCCGCACCCTCGGCGAGCCGCACGAACTTCGCCGCCGAGCCGATATTGTCGATGCTCGCGATGCGCTGCGTGCCCAGGTAGGCGAGCAGCGTCGGGTCGTTCGCGTAGTGGCGC
>CAXTNB010000389.1:0-2943 GCA_964245385.1 uncultured Acetobacteraceae bacterium
AAATTATTTCGATGAAGGCTTAAAGACGATGCACATCGCGGTGCTGATCCCTTGCTATAACGAAGAGATAACGATTTCGAAGGTGATCCGTGACTTCCGGACGCACCTGCCGAGCGCGACCATCCACGTCTACGACAACGATTCCGAGGACAACACCGCGGCGATGGCGCGCGCCGCCGGCGCGGTGGTCCGCCGCGAGATGCTGCGCGGCAAGGGCTACGTGGTGCGGCGCATGTTCGCCGACATCGAGGCCGACATCTACGTGCTGGTCGACGGCGACGACACCTACGACGCCCGCGACGTGTCGCGCATGGTCAAGCTGCTGGTCGACGAGCAGCTCGACATGGTCAACGGCGCCCGCGTCACCGAGATCAAGGCCGCCTACCGCCCCGGCCACAAGTTCGGCAACGTCATGCTCACCGGCATGGTGCGCCACATCTTCGGCAACCGCGTCAGCGACATGCTGTCGGGCTACCGCGTGTTCTCCCGCCGCTTCGTCAAGTCGTTCCCGGCGCTGTCGTCGGGCTTCGAGACCGAGACCGAGTTCACGGTGCACGCGCTCGAGCTCGGCATGCCGGTCGGCGAGCTGAGCACCGCCTATCGCGACCGTCCCGCCGGCTCCGCCTCCAAGCTTCGCACCTACACCGACGGCGTGCGCATCCTGCGCACCATCCTCGCCCTGGTGAAGCAGGAGCGGCCGCTGCAGTTCTTCTCGCTGATCGGGCTCGCGCTGCTGATCGCCGGGCTGCTGCTCGGCATGCCGGTGGTGTTCGAGTTCCTGCGCACCAGGCTGGTGCCGCGGCTGCCCAGTGCCGTGCTCGCCACCGGGCTGGTGATGCTGTCGTTCCTCTCCTTCGTCTGCGGCCTGGTGCTGGATTCCGTGGCCCGCGGGCGCAAGGAGGTCAAGCGGCTGGCCTACCTGGCGATCCCGGCGATCGCCTCGAACGCGCTGCAGATGCGCAAGGTGAGCTAGTCCGGCTCCCGGTCAGGCGTGTCCGATCCGGCTCGACAGGCGGATCGGATCGATGTTGAGCGATCCCAGCGCGCGCCGCCACTTGCTCTCGTGGTCGGCGCCGAACAGGATCTTGTCGCTCGACGGCGCCGACAGCCAGGCATTCTGCTGGATCTCCTCCTCGAGCTGGCCCGGCGCCCAGGTCGCGTGACCGAGTGCCAGCAGCGCGTGCCGCGGCCCGGATCCGTCGGCGATCACCTTGAGCACGTCCAGGCTCGCGGTCAGCACGATGCCGTCGTCGACCGCGAGGCTGCCGTCGCCGGTCCAGTCGGCGCTGTGCAGCACGAAGCCGCGCGAGTTCTCCACCGGACCGCCCGCGCACAGCGTGATCCGCCGCCGCGGCGGCGTCGGGGCGACGCCCAGCTGCTCCAGCAGCTCGTCGAAGCCGGGCTGGCTCAGGCGGCGATTGACCACCAGCCCCATCGCCCCGTCCTCGGTCGAGTGCGCGCACAGGAACACCACCGCTTGGGCGAACGGGGAGGACACCAGCGCCGGCATCGCGATCAGCAGCCGGCCGGTGAGGCCGCCATCGAGGTCGGGTTGCAACGAGAACATGCCACCAGATGTGGCAGAACCGGGCGCACGCGCAAGCGCGTCGTGCCGAGGTCGCGGTTTCGGCACGGCACCGGCCGCGCGCGCGACGCGCGAGGCCGTCGCCGCACCGCCGCCCGGACAACCGCCGGATCGGCGTGGCGTTGACGCCGAAACCCTGTCGAGGACGCGAACATGCCCACGCCCAGCCATACCGTCCTGGTCACCGGCGCCAGCTCCGGCTTCGGCCGGGCGATCGCCGAGCGCTTCGTGCGTGACGGACACCGCGTCATCGCCACCGCCCGGCGCGAGGACCGGCTGCGCGCGCTCGCCGAGGCGCTGGGGCCGGCGCTGCTGCCGCTCCGGCTCGACGTGGACGATGCGGCCGCGGTCGCGGCACTGCCGGACTGCCTGCCGACGGGCTGGCGCGAGGTCGACGTGCTGGTCGCCAACGCCGGCCTCGCCCTCGGCCTCGGTCCGGCGCAGGAGGCCAGGCTGGCCGACTGGGAGCGGATGGTCGCGACCAACGTCGGCGGCGTGTTCCGCACCGTGCACGCGCTGCTGCCCGGCATGGTGGCCCGCGACCGCGGCCACGTCGTCACCCTCGGCAGCATCGCCGGCGACTACCCCTATCCGGGCGGCAACGTCTACGGCGCCACCAAGGCCTTCGTGCGCCAGCTGGTGATGAACCTGAAGGCCGACCTGGTCGGGCGGAACGTGCGCGTGACCGACATCGAGCCCGGCCTGTGCGGCGGCAGCAGCGAGTTCAGCCAGGTGCGCTTCGGCGACGCGGCGCGCGCGGCCAAGCTGTACGAGGGCACCGTGCCGCTGACCCCGGAGGACATCGCCGAGAGCGTGGCGTGGGTGGTGGGACTGCCCGCGCACGTCAACGTCAACCGGATCGAGCTGATGCCGACCTGCCAGGCGCCGAGCGCGCTCGTCATCAAGCGCGATGCCGCGGCGGACGCCTAGCCGGATGGCCGACAAGCTGCGCCGCGCCCTGGTCGGCCGCTACCGGATCTCCGACGGCCGCAAGTTCCGCCTGTCGCGCACCGATCCGGACGACACCGGCAAGATCGACAGGGAGGAGGGGGTGCAGCGTCTGGCGGCGGGCGTCGCGCGCCTCGCGGAGCTGCAGGGCGAGCTGTACGCCAACGCCCGCTGGGCGCTGCTGGCGGTGTTCCAGGCGATGGATTGCGGCGGCAAGGACGGCACCATCCGCCACGTCATGTCGGGGGTGAACCCGCAGGGCGTCAACGTCACCTCGTTCAAGCAGCCGGGCCCGGTGGAGCTGGCGCACGACTATCTGTGGCGCGTCCACCTGGCGCTGCCGCAGCGCGGCCATATCGGCATCTTCAACCGCAGCCACTACGAGGAGGTGCTGGTCACGCGCGTGCATC
>CAXTNB010000390.1:0-2935 GCA_964245385.1 uncultured Acetobacteraceae bacterium
GGCGCAGGGTCGGCAGCGCGGCCGCCTCGACGGCCAGCGCGGCGCCGAGGCCGGCCGGCTCGTGCTCCGCCATCGCGTCCACCTCGCACGGCCGCGTGCTGGGACAGCACACGCAGGCCGACTTGGGCGGGACCGGTGACACGCCGTGGCGTGCCGCCACGGCGCACAGGTCGGCGTCGCCTGCGATCTCCGCCTCGCATCGGGCTCGGTCCCAGCCCCACTCGCGTAGCGGGTAGATGAACCGTTCCAGGTCGGTGTCGGCACCCTCGCGGCCGCGGCGCATGTCCTTCGGGCCGGCGTCGTAGCCGATCGCGTGATCCAGGCGCTGACCGCGTGACCACGCGGCCAGCGCCGGCGACCAGGTGCGCAGGAAGGCGTTCTGCGGCCCAACCTTCCACTTCTGACTGCACGCCTTCGACCCGTAGGCGAGGCTCGGCAGCACCCCCTTGAGGAGGCAGTCCTCGACCAGGGTGGTGTAGCGGCCGTGCCGCGGCCGGTAACGCACCACGGTCAGCGGCGGGAAGCCCACGGCGACGAGCCAGTCCTCGATCACCGCACGATAGCGGTAGGTTCCCCGGTGTCCGGAGCCGGTGTCAGCGAACAGGATCAGGTCCGGCCGGAGGCCGAGGCGGCGCCAGCCGACGAGGACCGCCGTGCTGTCCACCCCCATGCCGTACGAGAGGACGAGCGGCGCCCGTGCGCGCTCGTCGACCACCGCGAACAGCCGCAGAGGGCTGGCGCTCGGCGCGTGCGCGAAGGTCCCGGTCACGACAGGGACCGGTGCCGCTCGCGCAGCTTGTCGGGGTCTGCGCCGGGCACGTGCCAGCCGAACATGCAGCCGGTCAGCATGGCGTCGGCCTGCAAAGCAGTCGGGACCTCGCCCAGGACGCTGTTGAGCTGCCCCGGCGTCAGGTCGGTCTCGACCGGGTGGTAGCCGTCCTCACCGCGCAGGATCAGGATGGTTCGGCCATCCTCCGGGTGGCGAGCATAGCAGAGCGGCGGGAGCCTGCTCATCTGGCCGCCCTCAGTGAGCCCGGAGCGCGTCGCCGCGCTCCATGGCGCCGATCTCGGCGAGCAGGCGACGGCGCCGCGCTGCCAGCAGGTGCTCCTGGGCACGAGCCTCGGTGAGGTAGCGATGCCAGGTCGAGCGGTCCCACCGAGCCGGGTCAGGCGACGACAGCCGCCCCCCGTCTGTCCTGACCGGCCGCCCGTTCGCAGGCGGTGACCAGGTTGATGTCGAGGGTAGCCAACTCTGCGCGGCGCGCGGCGAGGCGCGCCGCGTGGGGATCGCGGTGCATGGTCCTTCTCCGGTGATGGAAGCGCCCGCCCAGCCGGGGGCTGAGCGGGTCAGGAGATGGTCAGGCGGCCTGCCGCTGCTTGGGCAGCTCGTCCGCGATGGGAGGAGGGAGGGTCATGTCGCCGTCACCAGGCTCGGAACCGTCGGCGAGCGAGGGCTCCTCGCCGGGCAGGTCATCGTCCCCGCCCGGCAGATGCTCGCCGTCCGCGTCCTCGGGATCCGGCGGCTCGGCCGAGCCCGGGGCGTCGTCGGCGGTGCGCTCCTGCAGCTGCTCCAGCTCGATCGTGGTCAGCCCGAAGCAGGCCGCCGGCAGGACGTAGCTGCCCTGGCCGATGCGCTGGATCAGCGCGGCGCGCATCTCCTTGCCGGTGTTGCGCGGTTGGATGCCGAGCGCCCGGTTCGCGTCCTCGATGCCGCCCTTGCTGAGGGTCTTGAGGAACTCGTCCTCGGCCATGTTGGCGATGAAGGCGTCGGCGCCGATCGCGTCGCCGGCGACGCGCGCCACCACGCCGCTGTGGCTCACGCCCTCGCGGCACGACAGCGTCTGCACCAGCATGTCTCGTGCGGCACCCCGGAGCAGGTCGAGGTCCGACGTCAGGTGCCCGCCCTCGATCAGCCGGCGGGCGATGCCGCCGCGCGCATCGGAACGGCGCCAGGGAGTTTCGCTTGCTCCCCCGGCCGCGCTCTGAACGGTGACGTTCTGGCCGGCCAGCGCCAGCACCAGCAGGCCGAGCAGGGCGGTGTCGTCGATCTCGGCCTCGCGCAGGCCCTGGTGCAGCGCGTCGGTGCGCAGGTCGCCGATGCGCTCGATGCCCTTGCGGCTGATCGGAGGCCGCGGCGCGCGTGGCGCCTCGTCCCCATCGTCACCTCCGCCGGAGCCGCCACCCATCGAGGTGGCGCGGACGATCTCCCGGAACGGTACCTCGCTGACCTTGCCGGTGCGCGGGTCGATGAAGAAGCCGATCTTGTCGCCCTCCCGCGGCTGGCCGTAGCACCGCTCGCTGCGTGGCGGCAGCCTGGCTCCGCCGTAGCTCTCGGCCTCCAGGATCACGCCGTTCTCCGGCAGGTTGGTCTCCAGCCAGTGCTGCTGGGCGGCGAAGAACTCCTCGACGTTGCTGGTCGTGCGGTTGTCCACGTCGGCCGGGCCGAACAGGTCCTCCACCCACAGCACGCCGTAGGTGCGGGCGATCTCGTCGTCGAAGCGGGCGTGGGTGGCCGGGATGCTGTCCTTGTGCAGGGCACGGGACACCTCGAACCACTGCACAGTCTGGCCGCGCTTCGGCTTGAGCGTCTTCCAGACCGCCTCCTGGTCCTCCAGCGAGGCGGCGGCGATCTTGCGCAGGTTCTCCTCGCTCGGGAGGTCGTAGGCCATCCGGTCCAGCATGGCCGGGTGGATGCTGGCCAGCAGGCGCAGCTTGCGGATGGTCCGCACCGGCATGGTGAAGGCGGTGCCGATCGCCTCCTCGGTCCAGCCGCCGCCGCACAGCGCCTCGATGGCGCGCCACTGGTCCACCGGTCCCATCTGGGCGCGCTGGACGTTCTCGGCGAGCGAGCGCAACGGGTCGGCCTCGTCCTCACCGGACGCCACGATGACGTGGATCTCGGACAGGCCGGCGGCGATCGACGCCTTGACCCGGC
>CAXTNB010000391.1:0-2927 GCA_964245385.1 uncultured Acetobacteraceae bacterium
GTGCGAGGCCGGCTTGTGCGCGACGGGACCCGGTCCGAGCGCGTCCAGCGCCCGCGCGTCACCGCCCGAGGGCGCGCTCCCGGAGGCATCCTGGGCCGCCGCCCGCGTCGCGCCGGCGAGGCCGGGCGGCAGCGCCAGCGCCATGGTCAGCGCGAGGATCGAAAGGGAGACTCCGCGTTGCACCGGGAGATTCTAGACGAGCGCCGGTGGATGCTCAACCGCTCGGCGGTGCGATCAGCCGCCCGCGGCGACGATCTCGCGCAGCTTGCCGTGCAGCCCGGTGTTGGCCGCCACGACGTCGCATTCCGCGTCCATCGCCTGGTGGTCGCGGCCTTCCGGATCGGTGGCGAAGCCGCCGGCCTCGCGCACCATCAGCAGCCCGGCGGCGCAGTCCCACGGCTTGACGCCGAGCTCCCAGTAGCCGTCGAAGCGTCCGGCGGCGACCCAGGCGAGATCCAGGGCCGCGGCGCCGAAGCGGCGTATCCCGGCCACCTGCGGCATCAGCGCGCCCAGGATGCGCGCGAACGGCAGCCGGCGGCGCGCCGGGATCGCCGCGAACGGGATGCCGGTGGCGAACACCGCCTCGGAGATGTCGCGCCGCGCCGAGACGCGCAGCCGCCGGTCGTTGAGGTAGGCACCCGCCCCCTTCTCGGCCCAGTACATCTCGTTGCCGGCCGGGTTGTAGACCATGCCGGCGACGATCTCGGCGTCGCCGTCGGGCAGCCGCTTTTGCAGCGCGATGCTGATCGCCCAGTGCGGCATGCCGTGCAGGAAGTTGGTGGTGCCGTCGAGCGGATCGACGACCCAGCGCCAGGACCAGTTGTCGCCGCCCGACGCGCCGCTCTCCTCCATCAGGAAGGCGTAGCCGGGGCGCGCCCGCGCCAGCTCCTCGCGTATCGTCGCCTCGGCGCGCAGGTCGGCCTGGCTGACGAAGTCCGACGGTCCCTTGATGCTGACCTGCAGCTGCTCGACCTCGTTGAAGTCGCGCAGCAGCCGCTTCGCGGCCTTTCCGGCGGCGTTCTGCATCACCGTCATGTGCGGCGACAGGCGCTGCTGCACGTGCTCAGCCCTTGGCGCGTTCGACGTAGCTCGCATCCTCGGTGCGCACCACGATCCGCTCGCCGGTCTCGATGAACGGCGGCACCATGGTCTTGACCCCGTTGGAGAGCTTGGCCGGCTTGTACGAGGAGGTGGCGGTCTGTCCCTTGACCACCGGGTCGGCCTCGACGATCTCCAGCACCACGCTGACCGGCAGGTGGATCGCCACCGGGTCGCCCTCCACCAGGTCGACGACGACCTGCATGTTGTCCTGCAGGAACGCCGTCGCGTCGCCCAGGATCGCCGCCGGGATCATCGCCTGCTCGAAGGTCTCGGGGTCCATCAGCACCAGGTTGTCGCCGTCGGTGTAGGAGTAGCTGTACTCCTTCTCCTCGGTGATCAGCCGCTCGACGGTGTCGGCGGTGCGCCAGCGCTCGTTGGTCTTGTTGCCGGTCTTGAGGTCGCGCATCTCGACCTGGATGAAGGCGCCGCCCTTGCCCGGGGAGATGATCTGCTGCTTGATCACGGTCCAGCGCCGGCCGTCATGCTCGATGACCTGTCCGGCCCTGATCAGGTTGGCCTGCTGCTTCATCTTCGGACTCTGCGTGTAAGGCGGGGATGTGGGGAAGGCGGGCTTCTATCCCGCGACCGGGTCCGGAGCAAGCGCGTGGCTGACGCCCGCCGGGTCGCGCACCCGCCGCGACGGCAGGTCCAGGTAGTCCGGCCCCAGCGGCACCTTGCCGTGACCGCCGGCGATGTCGAGCACGTAGGTCGGCCAGGCGAGGCCGGTGACGCGACCGCGCAGCGCGGCGAGCAGGGCGCGTCCCCGCTCGATCGGCACGTGGAAGCGCGCGGTGCCGGGTGCGGCGTCAAGCTGATGCAGGTAGTACGGCTTGATCCTCGCCGCCACCATGGCGCGCAGCAGCGCCTCCAGCGCGTCGGCGCTGTCGTTGACGCCGCGCAGCAGCACCGACTGGCCGAGCACCGGGATCGCGCGCGCCTGCACCCGGCGCACCGCCGCGACCGCCGCGGCGGTGAACTCGCGGGCGTGGTTGGCGTGCAGCACCAGCCACATCGCCTTGTCGGTGTCGAGTGCGGCCGCCAGCGCCTCGTCGAGCCGCGCCGGATCGGCGACCGGCACCCGGCTGTGCACGCGGATCGTGTGCACGTGGCCGATGCCGTCCAGGGCGGCGACGATGCGGCGGAGGCGGCGCGGCGACAGCATCAGCGGGTCGCCGCCGGTCAGGATCACCTCGCCGACCGCCGGCTGGCCGCGCAGCCAGTCCAGCGCGCGCGTCAGGGCCGCGTCGTCGAGCACCCCGCCGCCGGGTCCGACATGCTCGCGCCGGAAGCAGAACCGGCAATAGAGCGGGCAGACCAGCAGCGGCTTGAGCAGGGCGCGGTCGGCGTAGCGGTGCACGATCCCCGGCACCGGCGAGAAGGCGTCGTCGCCGGTCGGGTCGGCCAGCTCGTGCGGCGCGACCTGCAGCTCCGCCGCATCGGGCACCACCTGCAGCGCGATCGGGTCGCCGGGCCGCTCGATCAGCGCCAGGAAGGCGGGCGGGATCAGCGTCGCGTAGCGGTCGGCGACCGCGGCGAGCGACGCGCGCTGGCTCTCCGGCGCCAGGCCGGCGCGGATCAGCCCGCCCGCGTCGCCTACGCCGCGTCGCGCCTGCCCCTCGCCTTCTCCCTCCCGGTTGCCGATCGCCATGCCGGCGCTGTACTGCCCCCGGCATGAACCCGCAACCTGGCGTCGGCCCGGACCGCCGGCCGCGCAGCTCCATCGCCGACCGCCTGCCGCTGCTGCGCCGTCGCGCGCAGCTGGCCCGCGCGGTGCGCGCCTTCTTCGACGCGCGCGGCTACCTCGAGGTCGAGCCGCCGTACGCGGG
>CAXTNB010000392.1:0-554 GCA_964245385.1 uncultured Acetobacteraceae bacterium
GCCGCGGCAGCCTCGCCTGGTTCTGCCTGGTGGCGCTGGCCGGGATGGTGCTGCTGGGCGGGATCGGGCGCTGGTACTCGGTTCGGACACGTGCGCCAGCGCGCGGGCGCGCAGCGGAACGCCGGCACCAGCTCTCGCGCCGGCAGGTCGCGGTGGCGGTGGCGCTGCTGGTCGCGCTGGTGTTCTCGAAGTACTTCTACCTCGCCAGCATCGGCAGCTACTACATCTTCTACCTGATGCAGCGCTTCGGCCAGTCCGCGCAGGCGGCGCAGACCGACCTGTTCCTGTTCCTGGCCGCGGTGGCCGCCGGCACGCTGGCGGGCGGGCCGATCGGCGACCGCATCGGGCGCAAGCACGTGATCTGGGGCTCGATCCTCGGCGTGCTGCCGTTCACGCTGCTGCTGCCGCATGTCGGGCTGGGCTGGACCATCGCGCTGAGCATGGTGATCGGGGTGGTGCTGGCGTCCGCCTTCTCGGCGATCCTGGTCTACGCCACCGAGCTGCTGCCCGGGCGGGTCGGCATGGTGGCCGGCCTGTTCTTCGGCCTCGCCTTC
>CAXTNB010000392.1:564-1197 GCA_964245385.1 uncultured Acetobacteraceae bacterium
CTGGGTGCCGCGGTGCTGGGCGTGATGGCCGACCACGCCGGCATCGTCGCCGTCTACCGGCTGTGCGCCTGGCTGCCGGCAATCGGCATCCTGGCGCTGCTGCTGCCCGATCCCGAACCGGCCGTGCCCGCCTGATCGCGTCGCGCCTGACCCCGCCGCAACGCGCCGCCGTCGCACCGCTGCCGGCGCTGCTGTTCTCCGACGCGCGCTTCGTCGTGCTCGACAAGCCGGCCGGGCTGAAGGTGCACGCGGGACCGGGCGGCGGCGCCTCGGTGGAGGACTGGTTCGGCCAGCTCTCGCGCCGCCGCGACGGGCCGTGGCTCGCCCATCGCCTCGACGCCGACACCGCGGGCTGCCTGGTGGTGGCGCTGCGGCGCGCGGCGCTGCGCGAGGCGCAGGCCTGCTTCGCCGAGGGCCGCGCGGCCAAGACCTACTGGGCGGTGGTGCGCGGCGCCCCGCCGGCCGCCTCCGGCACCGTCACCGCGCGGCTGGGCCGGCGCAGCGACCGCGGCGGCTGGCGCATGCTGGTGGACGCCGAGGGAGCCGCGGCGCGCACCGACTACCTGCTGCGCGGCGCCGGCGACGGGCTGTGCTGGCTGGAGCTGCGTCTGCGCAGCGGGCGCACGCATCAGG
>CAXTNB010000392.1:1207-2432 GCA_964245385.1 uncultured Acetobacteraceae bacterium
GCCCGATCCTGGGCGACCGCCTCTACGGCGCCGACCCGGCCGCCCCGGAGCCCCTGCAGCTGCTGGCGCGCGCGATCCACCTGCCGCTGTCGCCGCCGGTGGACGCGGTGGCGCCGCCGCCGGGACACATGCGGCGCGCCCTGGCCTGCTGCGGGCTCGCCTCGTGAGCGCCCCCGCCGCCTGGCCGCCCGGCAGGGCCGCCCGCTTCTGCACCGGGTCGATCCTGCGCCACACCGTGGTCATGGCCGGCACCGGCACGCTGGGGCTGGTCGCGGTGTTCGTGGTCGACCTGCTCAACCTGCTCTACATCTCGATGCTGCACGACCCGACCCTGACCGCCGCGATCGCCTTCACCGGTGCCGTGGGCTACCTGCAGCTCGCGGTCTCGATCGGCATGTCGATCGGGCTCGGCGCCGTCGTCTCGCGACGCATCGGCGCCGGCGAGATGGCGCAGGCGCGGCGGATCGCCTCCGCCGCCATGGTGGTGATGGCCGCGATCATGCTGCTGATCGGCGTGGCCACGGTGCTGCTGCTGCAGCCGATCCTGCGCGGGCTCGGGGCGCACGGCGCGGTGCTGCACGCGGCGGCGCGCAACGTGACGATCGTCTCGCCGTTCCTGCCGCTGATCTCGGTCGGCATGGGCTGCTCGGCGCTGCTGCGCTCGGTCGGCGACGCCCGCCGCTCGATGACCGTCACGCTGTGGGCCGCCTTCCTGCTCGCCTGCCTCGACCCGCTGCTGATCTTCGTGCTGCATCTCGGGCTGCAGGGGGCGGCGATCGGCACCGTGATCTCGCGGGCCACCGTCGCCTGCCTCGGCCTGCGCGCCGTCGGGATGCACCGCATCCTGGGCCGGCCGGACTGGCGCCGCCTGCTCGTCGACGCCCGGCCGGTGCTGGGCGTGGCGCTGCCCGCGATCCTGACCAACCTCGCGACCCCGGTGGGAAGCGCCTTCACCACCCACTTCATGGCGCGCTTCGGACTGGGGGCGGTGGCGGGACAGGCCACCATCGACCGCATCGTGCCGGTGGCGTTCGCCTTCGTCTTCGCCCTCACCGGCTCGGTGGGGCCGATCATGGCGCAGAACCTCGGCGCCGATCAGGTGCCGCGCGTGCGCCAGACGCTGCGCTGCGCGCTGCTGCTGGTGCAGTCCTGCGTGCTGACCATGTGGGCGATCCTGGCGCTGTCGCAGGATGCGCTGGTCGCCCTGTTCTCCGCCGGCGGCGAC
>CAXTNB010000392.1:2442-2913 GCA_964245385.1 uncultured Acetobacteraceae bacterium
CCGGCTTCCTGTTCACCGGGGCGCTGTTCGTCGCCAACACCGCCTTCAACAACCTCGGCGCGCCCCTGCTCTCGACGCTGTTCAACTGGGGCCGCGCCACGCTGGGCACGATCCCGTTCGTGCTGATCGGCATGCGCTACGGGCCGCAGGGAGTGCTGATCGGCCAGGCGCTGGGCGGCGTGGTGTTCGGGGTGCTGGCGGTGATCACCGCGTTCGGGCTCACCGGGCGGCTGCGCCCCGACCGGTCGCGGCCCGGTTCGCCGAGCGCGCCGCTGCCGGCACTCAGCAACAAGGCGGCGATGGTCGAGATGGCGGAGCTGACCCGCGAAGAAGCCGGCTGAGGTACCACGCCGATGTTCGTCCTGGGCAAGCTGCTCACCATGGTGACGCTGCCGACCGCGCTGATGGTCGAGTGCGTGCTGATCGGGCTGCTGCTGCGCCGGCACCGTTCCGGCCGCGCCCTGCTGGCGC
>CAXTNB010000393.1:0-2907 GCA_964245385.1 uncultured Acetobacteraceae bacterium
TGCTGCTGCAGATGCGCCTGCGCCGCATCCACCTGGCGCTGGTGATCGACGAGTACGGCGGCATCGACGGGCTGGTGACGATCGAGGACCTGGTCGAGACCATCGTCGGCGACATCGCCGACGAGCACGACGAGCCGGCGATCGTCATGCTGGTGGAACGCCATGACGGCACCTTCGACGTCGATGCGCGGATGGAGATCGAGGCGTTCGAGGCGCGGTTCGGCCCGGTGCTGACCGAGGACGAGCGCCACAGCGACATCGACACGGTGGGCGGGCTGGTGTTCATGCTGGCCGGCCACGTGCCGACGCGCGGCGAGATCCTGACCCACGAGAGCGGCATCGCGTTCCGGGTGCTGGACGCCGATCCGCGGCACATACGCAAGGTGCGGGTCGAGCTGCCCCCCGGCGAGCAGGCGGCGCCGGCGGGAGGCGTGGACGTGGCGGGCGGGGACGCGGCCGACGCGCAGCGGGCGCCGCGTTAACCTCTCGGTCACACGGGCGGCCTATCCTCGCGGACCATGGCAGATGTGCTTCCAGCAAGTGCCGCTCCTCCGCCGGCGACGGGCACCTCGCCCGCGGCCAAGCCCAGCCATGGCGGCCTGTTCCACGAGGTGATGTCCGACCTCAACCCGCTGCAATACATCCCCCTGGTCGGCACCCTCTACCGCGCGATCACCGGCGACCAGGGCAACCCGGAGCTGCGCTTCGCCGCCTCGCTCGGCACCAGCTTCCTCCTCGGCGGCCCGATCGGTGTGGCGATCACCGCCGGCGAGAAGATCGCGGGCATCGATCCGGAGAAGGCGGTGCTGAACGCCGCCCGGCACCTGTTCCACCTCGGCCACGCCGAGCCCGCGGGCAGCGCCGCCCCGGCAGCGCCCGCCGGCGGCGCCGCACCGGCTCCCGCCTCGCCGTCGAGCGAGCTCGCCTTCGCGCTCGACACGCGCGCGATGAGTGCGGACGACCTCAACGGGCTGGAGCTGCAGCGGCTGCACGCCTGAGCCGCGCTGCCGCCGGTCCGCGGCATCGCGCGCCCTTTGCCTGGCCTCCGGTCCGGCCTATCTGAGCGGTCGATGAACGCTCTGCTGCCGGCTCCCTTCGAGGCCTGGTTCGCGCGCCGCGGCTGGGTGCCGCGGCCGCATCAGCTCGCGGTGCTGGAAGCGGCGCAGCGCCGGCAGGACGTGCTGCTGATCGCGCCCACCGGCGGCGGCAAGACGCTGGCCGGCTTCCTGCCCAGCCTGGTCGGGCTGTGCGGCGCTCCATCGGCGGCACCCGCCGGCCTGCACACCCTCTATGTCAGCCCGCTGAAGGCGCTCGCCACCGACATCGCCCGCAACCTCACCGCGCCGGTCGAGGAGATGGCGCTGCCGATACGCATCGAGACCCGCACCGGCGACACGCCCGCCGACCGCCGGGTGCGGCAGCGCGAGCGGCCGCCGCAGATCCTGCTGACCACGCCGGAGAGCCTGGTGCTGCTGCTCTCGCGCGGCGACGCGGCGAGCTTCTTCGCCGGCCTGCAACGGGTCGTCATCGACGAGGCGCACGCGCTGGCCGGCACCAAGCGCGGCGACCAGCTCTCGCTCTGCCTCGCCCGGCTGGCGGCGCTGGCGCCGGCGGCGTGCCGGATCGGGCTGTCGGCGACGGTCGCCGACGTCGCCACGCTGCGCGCCTATGTCGGGCTGTCGCGGCCGGCGCGGCTGATCGAGGCGGCGGCCGGGGCGGCGCCGATGATCCGGCTGATGCTGCCCGAGGAACGCGTGCCCTGGTCCGGGCGGATGGGGCTCGCCGGGGCGTCGGCGATCCTGTCGCGTATCGCCGCGAGCGGGCTGACCATCGTGTTCGTCAACACCCGCGCCCAGGCCGAGCTGCTGTTCCAGGCGATCTGGCGCCTCAACGAGGAGACCCTGCCGATCGCGCTGCATCACGGCTCGCTCGACATCAACCAGCGCCGGCGCGTCGAGGCGGCGATGGCGCGCGGCGCGGGCGCTCCGGGGGGCCTGCGCGCGGTGATCGCCACCTCCTCGCTGGATCTCGGCATCGACTGGGGCGGCATCGACCAGGTGATCCAGGTCGGCGCGCCGAAGGGCGGGTCGCGGCTGCTGCAGCGGGTCGGCCGCGCCAACCACCGCATGGAGGAGAGCAGCCAGGCGCTGCTGGTGCCGGCGAACCGCTTCGAGGTGCTGGAATGCCAGGCGGCGATCCAGGGCGTGGCGGCGGGCGAGCTGGACGGCGACGCGGCCCTGCCCGGCGGCCTCGACGTGCTGGCGCAGCACCTGCTGCTGATGGCCGCCGGCGCGCCGTTCGAGGCCGAGGCGATGTATCGCGAGGTGCGCACGGCGCAGCCCTACGCCGCGCTGTCGCGCCGGGACTTCGACGACGTGCTCGGCTTCGTCGAGCACGGCGGCTACGCGCTCGCCGCCTACGAGCGCTACCGCAAGCTGTTCCGCGACGCCGAGGGGCTGCTCCACGTGCGCAGCGCGCGGGTGGCGCGGCAGGCGCGGATGAACGCCGGCACCATCGTCGAGGCGCCGGTGCTGAAGGTGCGGCTGGGCGGCCCGCGCGGCCTGGTGCTCGGCGAGATCGAGGAGTCGTTCGCCAACCACCTGCGCGAGGGCGACGCCTTCATGTTCGGCGGCCGCAAGCTGCGCTTCCTGCGCCTGCGCGAGGCCAGCGTGGAGGCGGCGGAAGGCTGCGCCGGCGACCCGCTGGTGCCGACCTGGGCCGGCTCGCGCAACCCGCTGACCTCGGGGCTCGCGGCGCGGGTACGTCGGATGCTGCACGACCCGCAGACCTGGCCCCTCTATCCCGAACCGGTGCGCGAGTGGCTGCAGCTGCAGCGGGAGCGCTCCACCCTGCCCGGCCCGGACGACCTGCTGGTGGAGATCTTCCCCCGCCACGGCCGCTTCTTCC